>NZ_WIWL01000184.1:0-51444 GCF_009600105.1 Pseudomonas sp. FSL R10-0056 | reverse complement strand
GCTCACGCGGCCATCCTGTCGCAGCCGCCGGGCTCGGTGGCGGGGCGTTTCCGCACCACTGAACAGGGCGAAATGATTCGCTTCAAATTCGGCCTGCCGGACATTGCCGAGCAAAATCTCAACCTGTACCTGGCCGCCGTGCTGGAGGCCACTTTGCTGCCACCGCCCCTGCCGGAGCCGGGCTGGCGGGTACTGATGGATGAGCTGGCGGCAGACGGGGTCGCTGCCTACCGTGGCGTAGTGCGGGATAATCCGCAGTTCGTCGAGTACTTTCGCCAGTCCACTCCGGAGCAGGAGCTGGGCCGCTTGCCTCTGGGCAGTCGGCCGGCCAAGCGCCGGGCAGGGGGCATTGAAAGCCTGCGGGCCATCCCGTGGATTTTTGGCTGGACCCAGACCCGCCTGATGTTGCCCGCCTGGCTGGGTTGGGAAACTGCATTGCGTCGTGCACTGGAGCGCGGTGAAGGTGATCAACTGGCACAAATGCGTGAGCAGTGGCCCTTCTTTCGCACCCGTATCGACATGCTGGAAATGGTCCTGGCCAAGGCCGATGCCGATATCGCCCGGCTTTACGACGAGCGCCTGGTGAGCCCGGAACTGCTGCCATTGGGTGCGCACTTACGCGACTTATTGTCGCAGGCGTGCGCAGTGGTGCTGGGCTTGACCGGGCAGGCGCAGTTGATGGCACATAGCCCGGAGACGCTCGAGTTCATCCGTTTGCGCAACACTTACCTTGATCCTCTTCATCTATTGCAGGCCGAGCTGCTGGCACGCTCGCGTCGCCAGCAAGCGGCGCAGGACAGCCCTCTGGAACAAGCGTTGCTGGTGACTGTGGCCGGGATCGCGGCCGGCTTGCGCAACACCGGCTAAGGCAAAACAGCGGCAAATGTCGCGCCAGAGCGGACGGGGACACGGCAGACTGGATGCCGATCGCTGCGCGGGCGCGACACTTTATTGTGGGGTTGCGACCTGTGACACCCGGCCGCACAGGCCCGTTTGGCTGTAATTTTTCCTACTTTGGGCGGCTTGTGTGGGCCGGGCCTGCTGTGTATCTTGATCAGCCCTTGGCCGTTTTGATGGCCATAACCCGATTTTGAGACTGGCCCAAAGAGGCGAGTTTGTTGTCATTTAAATAAAAAATTTGAGGAGCACATCGATGCGCGTAATTCTGCTGGGAGCTCCCGGGGCCGGTAAAGGTACTCAGGCAAAGTTCATCACTGAAAAATTTGGCATCCCGCAAATCTCCACCGGCGACATGTTGCGTGCAGCCGTAAAAGCCGGCACCGAGCTGGGCCTGATCGCCAAAGGCGTGATGGACAGCGGTGGCCTGGTTTCCGACGACCTGATCATCAATCTGGTCAAAGAGCGCATTGCTCAGCCGGATTGCGTAAACGGTTTCCTGTTCGACGGTTTCCCGCGCACCATTCCGCAAGCTGAAGCGCTGGTTAAAGCCGGTGTCGAGCTGGACCACGTGCTGGAAATCGCCGTTGAAGACGAAGAGATCGTCCAGCGTATTGCTGGCCGTCGTGTACACGAAGCCTCGGGCCGTGTGTACCACACCGTCTACAACCCGCCAAAGGTTGAAGGCAAGGACGATGTGACCGGCGAAGATCTGGTACAGCGCAAGGACGACACCGAAGAAACCGTTCGTCACCGCCTGTCTGTTTACCATTCGCAAACCAAGCCGCTGGTGGACTTCTACCAGAAGCTGGCCGCTGCTCAGGGCAAGCCCAAGTACAGCCACGTTGAAGGCGTTGGCTCGGTCGAATCGATCACGGCCAAGGTGCTTGAAGCACTGAGCTGATAAGTCGATTTTGCGTCATGACAACAGCCCGCTTGCGGGCTGTTGTTGTTTATACTGCTGCACTTTTTTCAATTCTGATTCTGACGGGAACACCGATGACCACCTTGCTGGCCCTGGATACCGCGACTGAAGCTTGCTCAGTTGCCTTGTTGCACGATGGCAAGGTTACTAGCCACTACGAGGTGATCCCGCGCCTGCATGCGCAAAAGCTGTTACCGATGATCAAGGCGCTGCTGGCCGCGGCCGGTGTCGAGCTGTCGGCGGTTGAGGCCATTGCCTTCGGTCGCGGGCCTGGTGCCTTTACCGGTGTGCGTATTGCCATTGGCGTGGTTCAGGGCCTGGCCTTTGCACTGGAGCGCCCGGTGTTGCCGATCTCCAACCTGGCGGTCCTGGCCCAGCGTGCTCACCGTGAGCACGGCGCAACCCAGGTGGTGTCGGCGATCGATGCACGCATGGACGAGGTGTATTGGGGCTGCTACCGCGAAGAAGCGGGTGAGATGCGCCTGCAAGGCGCTGAAGCGGTATTGGCGCCTGAGGCTGCGGCCTTGCCCGATGGTGCTACAGGCGACTGGTATGGCGCGGGCACTGGCTGGGGCTATGCCGAGCGCTTGAACGTCAAGCCGTATGCAATGGACGCAGGCATGTTGCCCCACGCCGAAGACCTGCTGACCCTGGCCCGCTTTGCCTGGGCCCGCGGCGAAGCCATCCGTGCCGATGACGCCCAGCCTGTGTACCTGCGCGACAAGGTAGCGGCTACAAAAGCCGAACGTGGCGTTTGATCCACTTTTGTAGCAGCTGCCGAGCGGAGCGAGGCTGCTGCTACAAAATGGCCGGCCCATTTGCTTAGTCTGCCCTGCGCCGCTAAATTGTATCTATCGTTACAGAGCATGCAGCCATGCGCATTGACAGCTTTTCTCCCCGGTCATACCCCATCAAGCGCAAGCCGCGTAATGGTCAGGCGGTGGTTGATGAGTCGGTTGAAGACACTGAGGCTGCGCCCGAAAACACCCCCCGCACATCCTCCGGCGCCGAGCGCATCAGCCAGTTGCCGGTGCGCTCGCAAGACATGATCTTCCAGCGCGCCATGAGCAAAAGCGCGGCCAGTGCCCTTGCCAGCTACCTGACCACCGCAGGCTTCGTCGACTGGGAACAGGAAGTGCTGGGCCTGGATCTTTACATCTGAGTACATGACTGACCTTCCTTACTACCTCGGTTGTCCGTCCTGGAGTGAAAACGCCTGGCGCGAAGGGCTGTATCCGCAAAACGCCCGCCCGGCGGATTTTCTGAGCCTGTATGCGCAGGTGTTCAATGCGGTCGAGGGCAACACCACGTTTTACGCCAGGCCTGCACCGACCACGGTGGTCCGATGGGCACAAAGCCTGCCTGAACACTTTCGGCTGACGGCCAAGTTCCCTCGGGATATCAGTCACGGCGGTGATTTGCGCGAGCAATTGCATGCAGCCGAAGACTTCCTGCAACTGTTGCAGCCCTTGGGAGCGCGTGTAGCGCCATTTTGGCTACAACTCCCGGCAAGCTTCGGGCCACAGCGCCTGGCGGAGCTGGTGAGCTTTGTGGACGCCTTGCAGAGGCCGTTGGCCGTTGAGGTGCGGCATCCGGAGTTCTTCGCCAAGGGCGATGCCGAGCGCCTGCTCAATCGTCTGCTGATGGATCGAGGGGTTGAGCGTATCTGCCTTGATTCGCGGGCACTGTTCAGTTGTGATTCGGGCGACCCTGCCGTGCTTCACGCACAATCGAAAAAGCCCAGGGTGCCCCCACGTCCGGCGGCTTTCACGCAATGTCCGCAGGTGCGTTTTATTGGCCGTCCGGAGCTTGAGGCCAACGATCCTTACCTGGTGCCCTGGGTTGAAAAAGTCGCGGGCTGGATCGAGGAAGGGCGCACGCCCTATGTTTTTTTGCACACGCCGGACAATCACCGTGCTCCGGAACTGGCACGGCGTTTTCATCTTCAACTGAGTGAAAGGTTACCTGGGTTGCCGGCATTGCCCGAGCTGCATCCCCCCCAGAGTCGCGAACAACTAGGCCTGCTTTAAGCCGCCAGGCGCAAGTTGTTGACCACCAGCGGGCGTGCCCAGCCCAGATCGAAATCCATGGCCCGTTGTTGCTCGATCAGGGTCATGGCATCGAAGGGCTCGGCAGGCGGCGGCAGCAAGTCAGACTCAAACTCGGCAATGGGCAGATGCAACGCGCGAGGTTCAGGCGCAGGGCCCGGTTCAGGCAGCGGATGGCCCTGAGCCATGACTACTGGGCGCACCCACGTAGTGTTGAAATCCTGCTGGTGTTGTTGCTCGACAATGACCTCAGGCGGGTAGGGCACGCCGGGCGGTGGCAGCAGGTCCAGTTCAAATTCGGCAATGGGCAAAAACAGGGCTTCAGGCGGGCGCAGTTCAGTGTCCTGAACGTCGCAGTGGCGCTGGGTCACGATAGTGCCCAAAACCTCACTGCCGCCACGGGGCTCGGCATTTTCATTTTTGGCTGTCGGCGCTGTATCAACCGTCGCATAGTCTTCAGTACCGGACTGCTCGGCCAATGCCTGGGCGTAGAAGTCCTTCCACAGGTGGTTGACGCTTCCTGTGATCTGGGAATTGTGTCGGCCAAAGTCACCAATGGGCGCAATAAAGCCGATAGATGCGGATTGAATGTCTGACATAACTCTCGGTTGGCGCTCAGCTCTGGCAAAATGCCGGATATTTCATTTATCGGCAGTCTTTGCCGATCATTAAATTTTTGAGCGTGTTTTTAGATGATTGAGCAAACAGCGGGCTGTCGTATCAAAGTCGAGGCACTGGACGAAGCTTATCAGGCCCTGGCCGAGCAATGGGCCGAGCGTCTGGGTTTGTCGCTGGACGAACCGGACGCCGAGTTCGCCTTGCAATTGAGCGCTCAGGGTTTGCAGCTGCAGCAGTTGGGCGCAGATGCGCCGGGCCCGGTGCGGGTCGACTTTGTCGAAGGTGGCGCGGCCCACCGCCGTTTGTTTGGCGGCGGCACGGGGCAGATGATCGCCAAGGCCGTGGGCATCCAGCAGGGTGTGCGCCCGCGGGTGCTGGATGCCACGGCGGGCCTGGGCAAGGATGCATTTGTGCTGGCGAGCCTGGGCTGTGAAATGAGCCTGATCGAGCGCCAGCCGCTGATCGGTGCCTTGCTCGAAGACGGGCTGGCCCGTGGTCTGGATGACTTTGAGGTGGCGCCGATCGTGTCGCGTATGCACTTGCTCAAGGGCAATTCGATCGAAGTGATGCGCAATTGGCAAGGCGAACCGCCGCAGGTGATTTACCTGGACCCGATGTTCCCCCATCGCGAAAAAACCGCCCTGGTGAAAAAGGAAATGCGCTTGTTCCGGCCATTGGTGGGTGATGACAACGATGCCCCGGCGTTGCTGGAAGCTGCGCTGGCGTTGGCCAGCCACCGGGTGGTGGTCAAGCGCCCGCGCAAGGCACCGTGCATTGCCGGGCCCAAGCCGAGCCATGCGCTGGATGGTAAGTCGAGTCGTTACGATATTTATCCGAAAAAAGCATTGAAACCTTAAAAGCCCCTCACCCTAGCCCTCTCCCGGAGGGAGAGGGGCCTAAAAGGTAAAAGCAAATCTGCGTAACACCACAGATCAGCCCTCTCACCCTCCGGGAGAGGGTTGGGGTGAGGCTAAAAGGCGCCGCGGTCTCACGACAATGGCTGATACGCCCGCATAAATATCCCCACCACTTCCTGCACATGGGCCTCGCTTTCCTCAGGCCCCGGCGGTTCACCGCCAGCAAACAGCAGGCGAAAGTTCGGCGCGCCCTTGAGCATGCAGAAGAAGTGCTCCGCCGCATAATGGGGGTTGTCGATCTGCAGCGCGCCACTTTGATCCATCTTGCGCAGTAGCCCCTCCATCTCGTGCACCACGCGCTCCGGCCCGGCCTCCAGAAAAATCTGCGACAGCTTCGGGTCCTGGCTGCCCAGGGCAACCATCAGGCGATGCAGGTTCAGCGACTCTTCACTGTTGATCAGCACCTGAAAACCACGGGCAATGTTCACCAATACATCCTTGATCGGCTTGCCTGCAGGTAATTCAAAGAACAGTACCGGCAACTGTTCGGTGCATTTGGACATGATGGCCGAGGAAAACAGGGTCTCCTTGTCGGTGAAGTGACTGTAGACCGTCAGTTTTGACACGCCTGCCAGACCCGCAACCGCATCCATGCTGGTGTTGGCATAGCCCTTGGTCAAAAACAGGGTTTTGGCGGCGTCGAGGATCGACTGGCGTTTTGCCAGGTCCTTGGGGCGCCCGAGGGCATTGGGGGGTAAAGGATTGTCAGACATATCCGTTTATTACTGGACTGGTGAGTTTAGTATTAATAACATGCTGCCAGTATAAATATTCCAAGCCCCATTAGCGAAAGGTCATCACCATGTTGCGCCATGCCTTGCCCCGCGCTGTGCCTGTGTGTCTGCTGTTTTTATTGTCTGGGTGTGGGCAGCAGGAGCCCGCAAAAATCAGCATCAGCCCGGCGATGGTGGTGCAACCGCAGCCTTCGGCACTGGCCAGCCAGAGTTACCCCGGCGAAGTGCGGGCACGCTTTGACCCGCAGTTGGCGTTTCGCATTGGCGGCAAAGTTACCAAGCGTCTGGTGGACGAGGGGGAGCGGGTCAAGGCTAATCAGCCGCTGGCCGAGCTGGACCCGCAGGACGTGCGCCTGCAACTGGACGCCACCCGCGCCCAGGTCGCCGCCGGGCAGGCCAACCTGAACCTGGTGCGTGCCGAGCGCGACCGCTACAAGACCCTGCTGGACCGGCAGATGGTCAGCCGTTCGCAGTTCGACAACGCCGAAAACCTCTACCGCTCAGGCGAAGCCAGGCTGCAACAGCTCAAGGCCGAGCAGGACGTGGCCAGCAATCAGGCGAGTTATGCGGTGTTGCGTGCGCCGCAAGACGGTGTGATTGCCCAGCGCCAGGTCGAAGTGGGGCAGGTGGTCAATGCCGGGCAAACGGTGTTTACCCTGGCTGCCGATGGCGAGCGTGAGGTGTTGATCAGCTTGCCGGAACAGGATTTTGGCCGTTTCAAGATAGGTATGCCGGTAGCGGTCGAGTTGTGGTCGCAGCCTGGCCAGCGCTTCAGCGGTCGCATCCGCGAACTGTCGCCTTCAGCTGATCCTAAATCGCGCACCTTTGCTGCCCGTATCGCTTTCACCGCTGGCAAAGTGCCTGCCGAACTGGGACAAAGTGCCCGGGTGTTTATTCAGAGTGAAGGTGTCAGCTCGCTGTCGGTGCCGTTGTCGGCCCTGACTGCGGAAAATGGTGCGTCCTATGTGTGGCGGGTGGGCCAGGGCAACAAGCTGGAGCAGGTGCCCGTGCGTGTGGGGCCGTTTGGCGAAAGCAGCGTGCCGGTGCTCGAAGGCCTTACGGCCGATGACTGGATTGTCGCCGCCGGTGTGCATGTGTTGCATCCCGGCCAGGAGGTGCGGCCGATTGATCGCTCCAACCGGGCAATCAATATTGCGGCCAAGGAGTGATCCCCATGGGTTTCAACCTGTCTGCATGGGCATTGCGTAATCGCCAGATCGTCCTGTTTCTGATGCTGTTGCTGGCAATCGTTGGCGGTCTTTCTTACACCAAATTAGGGCAAAGCGAAGACCCGCCGTTTACCTTCAAGGCGATGGTAATCCGCACCCTGTGGCCGGGCGCCACGGCTGAAGAAGTCTCGCGTCAGGTCACCGAGCGAATCGAGAAGAAACTGATGGAAACCGGCGAGTACGAGCGCATTGTCTCGTTCTCGCGCCCGGGTGAATCGCAAGTGACCTTTATGGCCCGCGACTCGATGCATTCCGACCAGATTCCCGAGCTGTGGTATCAGGTACGCAAAAAGATCAGTGATATACGCCACACCTTGCCGCCGGATGCGCAGGGGCCGTTCTACAACGATGAATTCGGCACCACTTTCGGCAATATCTACAGCCTGAGCGGCGAAGGTTACGACTACGCGGTACTCAAGGACTACGCTGACCGTATCCAGATCCAGCTACAGCGGGTCAAGGATGTGGGCAAGGTCGAGTTGCTGGGCCTACAGGACGAAAAAATCTGGATCGAACTGTCCAACCTCAAGCTCGCGACCCTGGGTTTGCCGCTGGCTGCCGTGCAAAAAGCCCTTGAAGAGCAAAACGCAGTATCGACGGCGGGCTTCTTCGAAACCCCGACCGAGCGCGTGCAATTGCGTGTGAGCGGTAACTTCAAGACGGTCGAAGAGATCGAGCGCTTCCCCATTCGCGTAGGCGAGCGCACCTTGCGCATCAGCGACGTGGCGGATGTGCGTCGCGGTTTTAATGATCCTCCGGCACCGCGCATGCGCTTTATGGGCCAGGACGCGATTGGCCTGGCCGTGGCGATGAAGGACGGTGGCGATATTCTGGTGCTGGGCAAGGCACTGGACACCGAGTTTGAGCGGATCCAGAAAAACCTTCCGGCGGGGATGCAACTGGGCAAAGTGTCAGACCAGCCTGCGGCGGTGAAAACCAGCGTTGGTGAGTTTGTGCAGGTGCTGGTCGAAGCACTGGTCATCGTTTTGCTGGTGAGTTTTTTCTCCCTGGGTGTGCGTACTGGCATGGTGGTGGCGCTGACCATTCCGTTGGTGCTGGCCATGACTTTTGCCGCCATGCATTACTTTGGCATCGGCCTGCACAAGATCTCGCTGGGCGCGTTGGTGCTGGCGCTGGGCCTGCTGGTCGACGACGCGATCATCGCCGTGGAAATGATGGCGATCAAAATGGAGCAGGGCTACGACCGGCTCAAGGCCGCCAGCTTTGCCTGGACCAGCACCGCGTTCCCGATGCTCACCGGTACGCTGATAACGGCTGCGGGCTTTTTGCCGATTGCCATGGCGCAGTCGAGCACCGGCGAATACACCCGCTCGATTTTCCAGGTGGTGACCATTGCCCTGCTGGCGTCGTGGGTGGCTGCGGTGGTGTTTGTGCCGTATTTGGGCGCGCTGTTGTTACCGGACCTGGCGAAGATTCATGCGGCCAAACACGGCACAGGGGCTGGCGTGCCTGACCCCTATGCAACGCCATTTTACCAGCGCGTACGTCGGTTGGTGGAGTGGTGCGTGACCCGGCGCAAAACCGTGATTGCCCTGACCGCGTTGGTGTTTATAGGCTCGGTGGTGCTGTTCAAGTTTGTTCCGCAGCAGTTCTTCCCGGCGTCCAGCCGACTGGAGCTGATGGTCGATATGAAGCTGGCCGAGGGTGCTTCGTTGAGCAACACCACCGACCAGGTCAAGCAGCTCGAGGCACTGCTCAAGGATCACCCGGGCATCGAGAACTATGTGGCTTACGCAGGCACCGGTTCGCCCCGCTATTACCTGCCACTGGATCAGCAACTGCCCGCGGCGAGCTTTGCCCAGTTTGTGGTGTTGGCCAAGACCATCGAGGACCGGGAAAGCCTGCGCACCTGGTTGATCGACACGCTCAATGAACAGTTCCCGACGATACGCTCGCGGGTGACGCGTCTGGAAAACGGCCCGCCTGTGGGCTATCCGGTGCAGTTTCGGGTGACCGGCGAGCATATCGAAGAGGTACGGGCGCTGGCGCGCAAGGTCGCAGTCCAGGTGCGGGGCAACCCCCATGTGGTTAACGTGCACCTGGACTGGGAAGAGCCAAGCAAGGTGGTCAACCTCAATATCGATCAGGACCGGGCGCGTGCCCTGGGGGTGAGTACGGCCAACCTGTCGCGCTTCTTGCAAAGTACCTTGCTGGGCTCGACGGTCAGCCAGTACCGCGAAGATAACGAGTTGATCGAAATTCTGCTGCGCGGCACAGCCCAGGAACGTACCGAACTGGCGCTGCTGCCGAGCCTGGCGGTACCGACCGATAATGGCCAGAGCGTTGCCCTGTCGCAGATTGCGACCCTGGAGTACGGCTTTGAAGAAGGCATTATCTGGCACCGCAATCGTCTGCCGACCGTGACGGTGCGGGCGGATATTTACGGCAAGGAGCAACCGGCGACCCTGGTGCAGCAGATTCTGCCGACCCTGGAAGGTGTGCGTGCCGAGCTGCCAGATGGCTATCTGCTGGAAGTGGGTGGCACGGTGGAAGACTCCACCCGCGGCCAGGACTCGGTGAAGGCCGGTGTACCTCTGTTTATCGTGGTAGTGCTGACGTTGCTGATGGTGCAGTTGCGCAGTTTCTCGCGCATGGTGATGGTATTCCTGACGGCGCCTTTGGGTTTGATCGGGGTGACATTGTTCCTGTTGTTGTTTGGCAAACCGTTCGGTTTTGTGGCGATGCTGGGCACCATTGCGTTGTCGGGGATGATCATGCGCAACTCGGTGATCCTGGTGGACCAGATCGAGCAGGACAAGGCGGCGGGGCTGGACCCGTGGCGGGCGGTGATTGAAGCGACGGTACGGCGGTTCCGGCCGATTGTGCTGACCGCGCTGGCGGCGGTACTGGCGATGATTCCACTGTCACGCAGCGTGTTCTTCGGGCCGATGGCGGTGGCCATTATGGGCGGGTTGATCGTGGCGACTGTGCTGACGTTGCTGTTCTTGCCTGCGTTGTATGCGGCTTGGTTCAAGGTGAAGAAGGTCTAGGAGCCAAAGCCCCTCTCCCTAACCCTCTCCCGGAGGGAGAGGGGACCGACCGCGTTGATGCGGGATTCAACTCAATGCTTTCAGACTGCCGAGATTCTTGAAAATCCCCCAATCGGCTCCCTCTCCCTCCGGGAGAGGGTTGGGGTGAGGGCGAGCCTGCGGATTAGCGAATCTGATCCACGCGCACACGGATCGGCTGCTGGGTCTTGGCCGTCAGGTCGACACTGTTGCGCTCGGTGTTGATAAACAGCAACTGGCCGTTCTCTTCAATCCGCGCGCTGATTGCGTAAGTGTGGCCGGGTTTGATTTGCGCCGGGTCATAGGTCAGGTGGAAAGGCAGTGGCACCTGGCCTTTTACCGGGCCGCTCTGTTTGGCCAGTGTTACCGCTGGCGCGTCGGCCAGAGACACATCCTGCAGGCTCACTTCCAGTGTAGCGGTAGGTGGCAGGGCGATACGTTGCAGGTAGAACACTTCACCGTCGAGGGACGCTTGCGGGGTCGAGGTCATGGAACTACAGGCTCCCAGCAGGGCGGTCAGGCTCAGTAAAAGTAACTATTTCATAGGGCAGACTCCGTTTCTTTTCCTGTGTAAGACATTTCACACTGGAGAATGGAAGGGATTCTAGCAATGAACTTGCCTTTGAAGCGGCAAACCTGTGCCTGACAACCGCTGCTGTTTCAGTGGGTTATTCAGTCAGAGGTTCATCCTGGGATTCGTCAGGGGGGTTGTTGTGGCTGGCGGGTTGGATGCCGTTGCCACCGTGGACGCTGCCATCGGGATTCTGAACATGCCAGGGCGTGCCAGCATTACCCCTGGTTTCAGGAGAGGGGTGTTCGGAGGGGGTTTTGTTGTCTTGGGTCATTTCCAGACTTCCTTATCGTTGGTTTGCTTTGGATGTGTGCCGAAATCTTCGGCACACATCCAAGGCTAGTCGCGGATTGGAAGGCTGAAACCGGTTGAGACGTTTCAACTCAACTTTGCAGGATTATCCCACGCTCTCGGAAATATCCGCGGCATCTTCACTGCGGTGCAATGCCACCTGGCGAATGGACAGGCGGATTTCCGCAGGCAACACGCGCTTGGCGGCCCCTTCAGCCAGTTCACCGAGCAATTCGTGGTAGCTCAGCTTGCCATTGCTATCGCGGCGCAACACGTCCTCTTCAAGCAAGGTCTGGATAAAGTGCCGGAACAGGCTCTTGTCGAAGAATTCCGGGGCGTTGAGCCCATGCAGAATCGACAGGCGCTGGGCCATCATGGTGCACAGGTCTTCCAGTTCTTCGGCGCTCAGGGTGTTCTGGCCGCTGTTGAGCAGCAGGGATATGGCCATGTAAAAGCGCTGCAGGGTTTGCGCAATGCTTTTGGACAGCAGCGTCAGCAATACAAAGTGTCGCGAGCTTGGCGCAGGGCGCAGGTACACGTCTTTTTCGAACCGTAGCAACCCTTGCTCGACAAAGGCTTCAAGCCATTGATCGACCACTCCGTCGAGTTCTTGCTCGGACCAGCGGATAAACAGTTCCGATTGCAGGTACGGATACAGCGCATGGGTGTAGCGCAGGATCTGTTCGCGGCTCATGCGCGAAGTGCTCTGGAAGAAGCTGGCGAGCAATGATGGCAAGGCAAAGATATGCATCACGTTGTTGCGGTAATAAGTCATCAGTACCGCGTTCTGCTCATCCAGATAGAGGATCTTGCCCAGCGCATCGCTTTGCTCGGCCAGCAGATTCATGTCTTTGACATGCTTGATCAGCGCCGGGCCATCGCCTTCGGGCAAGGTGGTGTACGGCGAGTAAGGCACACGGCGCAGCAGGGCCAGATAGAGGTCCAGTACCCGGGCCATGGCTTGCTCATCCAGGGCCAGGCGGGTAGTGGACAGCAAGGCCAGTGCCACCAGGTTTACCGGGTTGATGGCCGCCGCTTCATTCAGATGCCGGGCAACCTTTTCTCCCAGGCGGTTGGTGGTCTGGCTCAGCCATTCAGGGCGGTAGGACGGTGCAAGCTCCTGCTGACGCCAGCCCGGCTGCTCCTGCTCAAGAAACTCGGCCAGCTTGATCGGCTCGCCGAAGTTGACTGCGACCTGACCGAACTTCTGTTTTTTCAGCGCACCGATCACTTTGAAAATGTCAAAAATCGACTCTTTTTTCTTGCTGGCGCCGCGCAGCTCACCCAGGTAGGTACGGCCTTCAAGAACGCGTTCGTAACCGATGTACACGGGTACGAACACGATCGGCGTGCGTGATGAACGCAGGAAACTGCGCACGGTGATGGCCAGCATCCCGGTTTTCGGTTGCAGCATGCGTCCGGTGCGCGAGCGGCCACCTTCGACGAAGTACTCAACCGGGAAACCCTTGGTGAACAGGGTGTGCATGTATTCGTTGAACACCGAGGTGTACAACGGGTTGCCCTTGAAGGTGCGGCGCATGAAAAATGCCCCGCCACGGCGTAGCAGCGGGCCCAGCACCGGCATGTTCAGGTTGATCCCGGCGGCAATGTGCGGCGGGGTCAGGCCGTTGCGAAACAGCAGATAGGACAGCAGCAGGTAGTCGATATGGCTGCGGTGGCACGGCACATAAATGATCTCATGGCCCTGGGCGACCTTTTGCACGCTCTCGATCTGGTTGACCTTGACCCCGTCGTAAATCTTGTTCCAGAACCAGCTCAGCAGTACTTCAAAAAAACGGATCGCGGTGTAGGTGTAGTCCGAGGCGATTTCATTGGCGTAGCGCAGCGCAAGGGCACGGGCCTTGTCGGGTGAAATATTCTCGCGCTCGGCTTCATCGAGAATCGCCTGGCGCACGGAAGGCTCGTTGACCAGGCCCTTTACCAGCGTACGCCGGTGCGACAGGTCGGGGCCGATGGTCGAGATTTTCAGGTTGCGAAAGTGCACCCGTAAAATGCGCTGGGCCATGCGCACGGTGCGTTCGTGGCCCTTGTTGAGGTCGACCAGCTCTCGCATATGGATAGGGGCCGAGAACTGCACGCGGGTTTTACGGCCCAGAATCAGGATGCGCAGCATGCGCCGCAAACGCCCGGTCACGGCCCAGCTGTCGGCGAACAGCAGTTTCCAGGGGCTGGACTCGCTGTCGGGGGACTGGCCCCAGAATACGCTGACCGGGATGATTTGCGCGTCTTCCCCCGGGTGCTGGCTCAAGCCGTCAACCAGTCGGGTCAATACCGGCGGTGCGCCACGCTTGTCCTGACGCCCCAGCCAGTCCGGCTCGGGGGTCAGGTAGAAGAAGGCAGCTGGCTCTATCATCTCGCCTACGGCAACTGGCAGCACCGGGCGCGGCAGGCCGGCTTTGGAGCACTCGGCGTCGACAACGGCCAGCTCGGTCAGCGAGGGCGATTGCAGTACATAGAACACCGGTCGGCTGCGATCCAGGTTCAGGGTCAGCGAAGACTGGTTGATGGTCTCCGAGCGCACCCACAGGTACAGCAAGCGACGCAGGGCGCCAAATACAAGGCGGCGGAATGGGGAGGGGGTCATACGGCTTCTGCGTTAGTGAATTAAACGAGCGTTTACTCGGTCGGGTAGTTTGCAGTATCAGCGCAAAATCGGCAAAAAAGCGCTGAACTAATATTGATTGAGTGTTTTTTTGCCTGACCTATACTCGGTGGTCTTTCGCGATACTGCGTCAGACAGAGTTTTGCAGAGTCAGGTTCAAACGATAGTTCTCAAAGGGCCAGTTAACGAGCCCGATCAATAATAAAAAGGGGGGATGTTCCATGACTGCACGTGTAACGGGCAATGTGAAGTGGTTTAACGACGCAAAGGGCTACGGCTTTATCCAGTGCGAAGACGGGGCTGATGTGTTTGTGCATTACCGTGCCATTCGCGGTGAAGGCCATCGCAGCCTGGCCGAAGGTCAGCAGGTCGAATACACCCAGGTCTCGGGCGCCAAGGGCCTGCAGGCCGAGGATGTAGTGGGGTTGTAAGGCACTGCTTGCCCTCCCTGTGGGAGCGGGCTTGCTCGCGATTGCATCAGCGCATGTGCACATAGACACCGCGTCGGTCGCATCGCAGGCAAGCCAGCTCCCACAAGGGATCTATGGCCGGTCCGAATCAGGAACCGGTTTTCCAGGTGATTTCTTCCTGGCCGTCTTCGCTGATGCGGATCCAGCGGTCGGCGTCTGCCTCGCCCTGTTCTTCAACCCAGCTGCCCGGCGCGCAGCGCACTTCGATGTGCAATGCCTCAAAAGCAGCCTTGGCGCAGGCGATGTCGTCTTCCCACGGCGTCTGGTCACTGTCCAGGTACAGGCTATTCCATTTGCCTACAGCTTTTGGCATCCAGGTTACGGGCACGTTGCCGGCCATGCACTTCCAGGTTTCGCCTTTCTTTTTCCATTCCGTGCACGGTCCCAGCACGTTTGCCAGCCAGGCTTCGACGTCTTTGTAAGTGACGGCTTCTTTCAGGTAAATCTCGATATCGGGTTGGCGCATGGATGTCCTCACTGCGTGTCTGAAAAATCCATTCGCGGATTAGTCGGGCCAAGGGCATGTGCCCCTGGCCGTAAAATGGGTTATTGAAGTACGAAGTAATCGTAGCGCATCGACACGGTCACCACTAAAGGCTCGGGGTGCTCGATGACCTCGGCGCGCCGCTCGGCACTGGCACGCCAGCCGTGAGGGGTCATGGCCAGCAGGTTGGCGCGATCCTGGGGTTCGCTCAGGCTGAGGGTGAACTCCAGTGTTTCACTGTGCTGTAGCGACATGCCTTCGGGCACCAGGGCCAGATGCTTGTCGTCGGCGTAATCCCGGACTTCGTCGTACAGGCGTTCGCGCAATTCCATCAAGTGACCGCGGGTCGGGCCTACACGCATCAGGCCGCCACCGGGGGTGAGCAGGCGCTTGGCTTCGAGCCAGTCCAGCGGGCTGAACACACTGGCCAGGAACTGGCAGCTGGCGTCAGCCAGTGGCACGCGGGCCATGCTGGCGATCAACCAGGTCAGTTGCGGGCTGCGTTTACAGGCACGCTTGACCGCTTCGCGGGAGATATCCAGCGCGTAGCCATCGGCGTTGGGCAGCGCGTCGGCGATTTGCGCGGTGTAGTAACCCTCGCCACAGCCGATGTCGAGCCAGCGCTGCGGCGCGCGTTCGGCGGCCAGTTCGGCCAGGCGTTTGGCCACAGGGGCGTAATGCCCGGCGTTAAGAAAGTCGCGGCGGGCTTCAACCATAGCCTGGTTGTCGCCTGGGTCACGGCTGTTCTTGTGTTGCACCGGTAGCAGGTTCAGGTAGCCCTGGCGGGCACGGTCAAAGCGATGGCCGGCAGGGCACACCACACCATTGTCTGCCGCGTTGAGCGGCTCGGAGCAGATCGGGCAGGCGAGCATCAGGCGAGCAACTTGATCAGGGTCTGATAGTAGATTTCGGTCAACACGTCGAGATCGCTGGCCAGCACCCGTTCGTTGACCTGGTGAATGGTCGCGTTGACCGGCCCCAGCTCTACCACCTGGGTGCCCAGGGTCGCGATAAAGCGACCGTCGGATGTGCCACCGCTGGTGGAAGCCTTGGTTTCGCGACCGGTCACCTGCTTGATGCTCGACGACACGGCATCCAGCAGCGCCCCCGGCTCGGTCAGGAACGGCAGGCCGGACAGCGCCCAGTCGATGTGCCAGTCCAGGCCGTGCTTGTCCAGGATGTCCGCGACGCGCTTTTGCAGGCCCTCAACGGTGGACTCGGTGGAGAAGCGGAAGTTGAACACTGCAACCAGATCACCCGGGATGACGTTGGTCGCGCCTGTGCCTGAGTTGAGGTTGGAAATCTGGAAGCTGGTTGGCGGGAAAAAGGCATTGCCGTTGTCCCAATGCTCGGCGGCCAGCTCGGTCAGCGCAGGCACGGCCAGATGAATCGGGTTCTTGGCCAGATGCGGGTAGGCCACATGGCCTTGAACGCCGCGAACGGTGAGCTTGGCCCCCAGAGAACCGCGACGGCCGTTCTTGACCACATCACCCACCAGGGAAGTGCTGGACGGCTCACCGACGATGCACCAGTCCAGACGCTCGTTACGTGCGGCGAAACGTTCGATCACGGCCTTGGTGCCGTGATGGGCCGGGCCTTCTTCGTCACTGGTGATCAAAAATGCGACCTTGCCCTTGTGGTCCGGGTAGTCGCAGACAAAGCGTTCAGCGGCCACCAGCATGGCTGCCAGGCTGCCTTTCATGTCGGCCGCGCCACGGCCGCAGAGCATGCCGTGCTCATCGATCAGCGCGTCGAACGGGTCGTTCTGCCAGGCCTGTACCGGGCCGGTCGGTACCACGTCAGTGTGGCCGGCGAAGCACAGCACCGGGCCTTCGTGTTTGCCGTGGGTGGCCCAGAAGTTGTCGACGTCTTCGATGCGCATCGGCTCAAGCATGAAGCCGGCATCGCCCAGGCGCTGCATCATCAGCTTCTGGCAGTCAGCGTCGATCGGCGTCACGGAAGGGCGACGGATCAGATCGCAGGCGAGTTGCAGGGTCGGCGAAAGGTCGGCGTGGGCCGTCATGGTAGGGACTCCGAAGCGGGACACAAGGCACAAAAGGGCGGTTATCTTAAAGCAAAACGGCGGCCAGAGGCCGCCGTTTAGTGGTTGCAGTCGATTTATGCAGCGGGTTGCTCTTGTGCTTCTTCGACCGGTTTAGGCAACGAAGACATAAAGGCCATGATCAGCGCTGCCAGATACGGCAACGATTGCACCAGCAGCATCACCACCCAGAAACGCATGTCGTTGCTCGGCAGGCCTTGTACGAAGAAAATCCCCACAGCCGCGCCCCAGAGCAGCAGCATGATGAACACCTCTTCGCGGGCTTCCGAGATCGCTACCCAAAAGCCGTGGTTATCGGCGTTTTTAGGCGTCCGGAAGAACGGGATGCTGGTGGTGAAGAACCCGTACAGCACGGCTTTGGCGATGGTGTGGGACAACGCCAGCCCGGCCAGTGCCGCGGCGAAGGCGTCCTTGAGGTTGACCCCCACTGCACGGCGGTACAGGAAAATGATCTTGCCCACCTTGAACACAAATAGCGCCAGTGGCGGAATGGCGAAAATCAACAGTGGCGGGTCGACCCGCGTTGGCACGATGATCATCGCCGCCGACCACAACAGGGCACCGACAGTGAAGAAAATATTCATGCCGTCGGCCACCCATGGCAACCAGCCTGCGAGGAAGTGATAGCGCTGGCCACGGGTCAGCTCCGTGTCTTTGCCCAGCAACAGGCTGGAGGTGTGACGCTTGATAATCTGAATCGCACCGTAGGCCCAGCGGAATCGCTGTTTCTTGAAGTCGATAAAGGTATCGGGCATCAGGCCCTTGCCATAGCTGTTGTGGGAATACGCGGCGGAATACCCTTTTTCAAATACCCGCAGGCCCAGCTCGGCGTCTTCACAGATGCACCAGTCTGCCCAGCCCAGTTCTTCGAGCACTGAACGGCGGGTCATGGTCATGGTGCCGTGCTGAATGATCGCATCGCGGTCGTTACGGGTGACCATGCCGATATGGAAAAAGCCCTTGTATTCGGAGTAGCAGAGCTTTTTGAAGGTGCTTTCGTTCTGGTCGCGGTAGTCCTGTGGCGATTGCACGATGGCGATTTTCGGGTCGGCAAAGTGCGGCACCATATGCTTGAGCCAGTTGCGGTCCACGCAGTAATCAGAGTCGATCACGGCAATCACTTCGGCATCCGGCGCGGTATGCGGGATCAGGTAGTTCAGCGCGCCGCCCTTGAAACCGGCCAGGGGCGCGACGTGGAAGAACTTGAAGCGCGGGCCGAGGGTGGCGCAGTAATCGCGCACCGGCTCCCAGACTGCCGGGTCCTTGGTGTTGTTGTCGATGATCAACACTTCGAAATCGGGGTAGTCGAGGTTGGCCAGGGCGTCGAGGGTCTGTTTGACCATCTCCGGCGGCTCGTTGTAGCACGGCACATGGATCGAGACTTTCGGACGGTAGGCATCGTCGGCTTCTACCGGTAAAAACTCCCTTCGCCGCTTGCGAATCCATACTGCTTCGGCCAGTTCATGGGCCTCGGTGAGCAGCACGATAAACACCCCGAGCGCACCTAAGCCAAGCAGAAAGCCCACAGTCAGGCTGAACCAGGTGCTGTATTGCTGGCTGTAGTCATAGGCGATCCACACCAGCACCGAGCCGCAGAGGAAAGCGGTAAAGGTCAGGAAGGTGCGGCCACGCTGGCGCAGGGCGGAACCGTCGATCAGCAGCAGTGCCAGCGACAGCAGGCCCATGACCACCGAGCCGATGGCCAGTACGCGCCACTGTGGAATCGCCACCACCGGCCCCTCAAAATTGAATTTTTGCTGGCGGGCAGCGTTGTACACGCCCCAGTACGCGCCCACTGAACCTTCGTCGCTGGCCTTCCACGGCTGGTCGAAGGCTTCGATCACAAAATAGTTGTAGCCCCGGCGGTTGAGGGTATTGACCAACGTACGCAGATAAATCGCCTGGTCGGCCGGGGTAGCGTCAGCGCCACCGCGCATGCGGCCATTGCTCGGCCAGCCAACTTCCGACAGCAGCAGCGGTTTTTTCGGGAACATTTTTTTCAGGTCGCGGGCACGGTCCAGGACGAATTCGCCGGCCTTGTCCACCGGGATAAATTCCCAGTAGGGCAGGATGTGCGCGGCGATCAGGTCAACGTGCTTGGCCAGTTGCGGGTACTTTTCCCAAATATGCCATTGCTCGGACGTGGTGACCGGCACCTTGACCGCGGCGCGCACCCGATCCAGCAGCACGATCAGGTCTTCGGGCGTGATTTCTTCGCGGAACAGGGCTTCGTTGCCCACCACAACCCGCACCACGCTGCGTGAGTTGTTGGCCAGCTCGATGGCTTTCTGGATTTCCCGCTCGTTGCGCTCCAGATCAGGGCTGATCCAGATCCCGATGGTCACGCGCAGGCCGAATTCTTCGGCCAGCTTGGGAATGTCGCCCAGGGTGCCGTCAACCGAGTAAGTCCGGATGTTGTCGGTCAGCTTGCTGATGATTTCCAGGTCGCGACGCATTTCGTCGTCGGTCGGGTACTGGTCTTTCTGTGGGTACTGGCCTTGCTGGAACGGCGAGTACGAAAAACCGGAGATTTGCTCGGGCCAGTTGGGCGCAGAGACCGGGCGATTGATCAGCGCCCAGAAGCCTGTGAAGAGCGCGGCGATGGCCAGGACCACCACCAGATTGAGTCCAAATTTACGCGATGACATAACTATTTCGGGTTCCAAAGGGAGTGGAACGAAGATCGGTCGGCGGGTGCCAAACGGCGCGCATCCTACACTGTGCTTTGACCAATCGTATAGCGGACGGAATTGAGTCTGGCGTTTGGCACTTACAGCCGACTTAAGTTCTTTCTTTATTAGTTGTAGCTCTTATCTTCTTCCGTAGCAGGCTATTAAAGCAGGCTTGGTCGCATAGCTTGTAGGAAAGATACTCAATGCAATGTAAGAACCCTATAATGCGCGCCGGTTTTTGGGGTGTTGGTCATGAGTACAGAAGATCCACGTTTTGCCGGTGTAGCCCGGTTATATGGGCTGGAAGGCCTTGAACGACTGAAGGCGGCGCATGTGGCGATCGTCGGTGTAGGCGGCGTCGGGTCGTGGGCAGCGGAAGCGATTGCGCGCTGCGGCGTCGGCGAAATTTCGCTGTTTGATCTGGATGACGTGTGCGTCAGCAACAGCAACCGCCAGTTACACGCCTTGAGTACGACCATTGGTCGGGACAAGGTTGAGGTGATGGCCGAACGCCTGCGTCAGATCAATCCTGACTGCAAGGTTCATGAGGTGGCCGATTTCGTGACGCGCGAAACCATGGCCGACTACATCACCCCCGATATTGATTGCGTGATCGACTGCATCGACAGTGTGAATGCCAAGGCGGCGCTGATTGCCTGGTGCAAGCGGCGCAAGATACAGATCATCACCACCGGTGGCGCGGGCGGGCAAATTGACCCGACGCTGATTCAGGTCTGTGACTTGAACCGTACCTTCAATGACCCTCTGGCCTCCAAGGTGCGCTCGACCTTGCGCCGCGATTATGGATTTTCGCGCACCATGACCCGTCACTACAGCGTGCCGTGTGTGTTCTCCACCGAGCAGCTGCGCTACCCAAAGCCGGACGGCAGCATTTGCCTGCAGAAGAGTTTTGTCGGTGACGGGGTGAAGCTGGACTGTGCTGGCGGGTTTGGCGCAGTGATGATGGTGACGGCCACCTTCGGCATGGTGGCGGCGACCAAGGCGGTGGACAAGATCGTGGCGGGCGTGCGCCGGCCTTCGGAGAAGGTAAAGCCTGCACCACAGGAATAAGGCTCGCCTCGGACCTGGCCTGTGGGAGCGGCCTTGCTCGCGATAGCACCGGCGCGGTGTTTCAGATAAACCGAATCGCCCGCATCGCGAGCAAGCCCGCTCCCACAGGGGGCGGCAATGGTCAGGCTGCCAATTCCCGCATCCGCACCAGCACCGCATTGAGCCCATTGCTGCGCGATGGCGACAACTGCCGGCTAAGCCCCAATTGCTCGAACCATCCTGGCAAATCGACCTGCAGCAGCTCTTGCGTGGTCAAGCCGTTCACCCGCACCAGCAGCAACGCCACCAGCCCGCGAATCAGTCGCGCTTCACTGCTGGCCGCAAACTGCCATTGGCCATCGACCTGTTTGCCCACCAGCCACATCTGGCTTTCACAGCCATGCACCCGGTTGGCGTCGGTTTTGTCGGCCTCGCTGAGTTCCGGCAATCGCTGGCCCCATTGCATCAGCAGGCGTGCACGCTGTTCCCAGCCGGTGCAATGCTCAAAGCTGTCGAGCGCCGCCTGGGCGTCGGCGGGCAGGGTCATTGCAGCAACTCCAGCGCCTGATCGAGGGCGAGGAAAAAACGCTCCAGATCTTCTGAGTCATTGTATAGCGCCAGCGAAACACGGATGGCACCAGCCAGACCAAGGCTTTTAAGCAGTGGCATGGCGCAATGATGCCCGGCGCGAACGGCAATCCCCTGTTCGGTCAGCAGATGGGCCAGATCGGCGTTGTGGACGCCCTCGACTACAAAACTGACCAGGGCCAGTTGCGGGGCGCCCAGCAGACGAATGCCCTGGCGCTGCTGCAAACCCTCGACGAGCAATCGGTGCAGTGCTGTTTCGTGGGCCTGGACTGCGCCCTGGTTGAGGTTGGCCAGATAGTTGAGGGTTGCCCCCAGTCCGATCACGCTGGCAATCGGCGGGGTACCAGCTTCAAATCCCAGCGGTGCCGGGCGAAAGGTGGCGTGCTGATAGTCGGCGTCCTGCACCATCTCGCCGCCAAACTGCCAGTGTTGCATGCGGGCCAGGGCTTCATGACGGCCAAACAGCACGCCCAGCCCGTCGGGGCCATAGAGCTTGTGGGCGGAAAACACATAGAAGTCACAACCCAGCGCCTGAACGTCCTGGCGACCGTGGACAACACCCTGGGCGCCGTCAACCACGGTCAGTGCATTCTGTGCCCTGGCCAGCGCCAACAGTTCGGGCAGGGGCTGCCACACACCAAGGACGTTGGATAACTGGCTCACGGCCAACAGGCGAGTGCGCGGGGTGATCAGGCGTGCGGCGGCCACGAGGTCGATCACGCCGTCGGCATCCAGTGGCAGTACCACCAGGGCCAGCTTTTTACGCTTTGCAAGTTGCTGCCACGGCAGCAAGTTGGCGTGATGTTCCAGGGCGCTGATAACGATTTCATCGCCCGTATTGAATTGGTGCTCCAGGCCGTAGGCCAGAAGGTTCAGCGCTGACGTGGCGCCGTGGGTGAACACGATTTGCCCGCACTCGCCGGCATTGAGCCATTGCGTCACTTTGTGGCGGGTGTTTTCGAATGCCTGGGTCGCGTGGGCGCCCGGCAGATGTTGGGCCCTGTGTACATTGGCTGCGCCGTTGGCGTAGTAATGCGTCAGTGCGTCGAGCAGGGCTTGGGGTTTTTGCGTGGTGGCAGCGCTGTCCAGATACGTCTGGTCCTGACGTTGCAAGGCGGCGATGGCGGGAAAGTCAGCGCGCCAGGGAGAAGGCAAAAGCATGGTGTTCGGGCTCTGTTGACGAGGCCGGAAGCCGGCCCCGTCAGTTGCAGACAGACGCTTAGTTGTGAGCGTGCAGTGCTTCGTTCAGCTCGATGGCCGACTTGTGGGTTTTGCATTCCACAGCGCCGGTTTCCGAGTTGCGGCGGAACAACAGGTCAGGCTGGCCAGCCAGGTCACGGGCCTTGACCACTTTGACCAACTGGTTGTTTTCGTCCAGCAGGGCCACTTTGGTACCTGCGGTCACGTACAGGCCGGACTCGACGGTGTTGCGGTCACCCAGCGGGATGCCGATACCGGCGTTGGCGCCGATCAGGCAGCCTTCGCCCACCTTGATCACGATGTTGCCACCGCCCGACAGGGTGCCCATGGTCGAGCAACCGCCACCCAGGTCCGAACCCTTGCCGACAAACACGCCTGCCGATACACGGCCTTCGATCATGCCCGGGCCTTCGGTACCAGCGTTGAAGTTGACGAAACCTTCGTGCATCACGGTGGTGCCTTCGCCGACGTAGGCGCCCAGGCGGATACGTGCCGCATCAGCGATGCGCACACCGGCCGGAACCACGTAGTCGGTCATTTTCGGGAACTTGTCGACCGAGAACACTTCCAGCAGATCGCCACGCAGGCGCGCTTCGAGTTGACGCTCGGCCAGTTCGCCCAGATCGATGGCGCCCTGGCTGGTCCATGCCACGTTTGGCAGCAGCGGGAACACGCCCGCCAGGCTCAGGCCGTGGGGCTTGACCAGACGATGGGACAGCAGGTGCAGCTTGAGGTAGGCCTCTGGCGTCGAGGTCAGAGTAGCGTCTTCGGCCAGCAGGGTGGCAACCAGCGGCTTGTGGCTTTCGGCCAGGCGGGTCAGCAGGGCAGCCTGGGCGGCGTCGACCGGTTTGGCGGCTTCAGCCATCTGTGCGGCTTGGGCGGTAGTAAAGGTGATTGCCTGATTGCCACCGGTGTAGCCCAGAATCGGTGCGATGGCTGCAATCAGCTCGGCCGATGGATTGACCAGGGGTTGTGCGTAGAACACTTCCAGCCATGCGCCTTGGCGGTTTTGGGTGCCGACGCCGAAGGCTGCGCTGAACAGGGTAGTAGACATGCAATTACCTCTTACAAAAATAAATGGGCGGGCGCTTACAGAAGGGCCGCCGCATAAAGATCTGGCTTGAAGCCAATCAGGGTTTTGTCACCGAGATCGAGCACCGGGCGCTTGATCATCGAGGGTTGGGCGAGCATCAGTTCAATGGCTTTGGCTTGGTCGAGATCGGCTTTGCGTTCGTCGTCGAGCTTGCGAAAGGTTGTACCGGCGCGGTTGAGCACCACTTCCCAGCCGTGCTCATTGCACCAGCGGGTCAGGTGTTCACGGTCAATGCCGCTGCTTTTGTAGTCATGGAAATCGTAGTGCACTGCATGTTCATCGAGCCAGGTGCGAGCCTTTTTCATGGTGTCGCAGGCTTTGATGCCGAAAAGGTGCAACGTCTTGCTTGAATCGGTCACGGAAATTGCCCCCCCTTTGGAGATGCGGTAAATGAGCAGTCGCGGATTATGCCATGCGCAGCGCCCTTGGGCGTGATTGGCTGCGAGCTTGGCACAGACTTGTGACATGTCGTCGCACTGCTACTTTTGTTCAGGCTCGGCTTTTACGGTTAGACGCTACTATGGAGCGCAATGGGAAATTGTTGCTATTTATTTAGTTTAAAACTGATCGT
Organism: Pseudomonas sp. FSL R10-0056; assembly: GCF_009600105.1. Taxonomy (NCBI): domain Bacteria; kingdom Pseudomonadati; phylum Pseudomonadota; class Gammaproteobacteria; order Pseudomonadales; family Pseudomonadaceae; genus Pseudomonas; species Pseudomonas sp. FSL R10-0056. The sequence goes on along the minus strand of NZ_WIWL01000184.1, from coordinate 27,372 downwards.
TCGGGAACTCTGCTGATATGCAAACCGCCTATACCGTCCTTATCCTGCTGATGCTGGTGGGGATTTCGCGTCTGTTGGGGCGTGTCATACCTCTGCCTTTGCCGCTGGTGCAGATTGCTGCCGGTGCCGTACTGGCCTGGCCGACACTGGGCCTGCATGTGGCGCTGGAACCTGAGCTGTTCCTGTTTCTGTTCTTGCCGCCGCTGCTGTTCTCGGATGGCTGGCGCATGCCCAAGCGTGAGTTCTGGCGCCTGCGCGGGCCGATTCTGACCCTGGCAGTAGGGCTGGTTTTGTTTACGGTGGTGGGTGCGGGTTATTTCATCCATTGGCTGTTGCCGACCATCCCCTTGCCGGTGGCATTTGCCCTGGCAGCAGTACTGTCACCCACTGATGCGGTGGCGGTATCGGCCATTGCACAGAATCGCTTGCCCGCACCCTTGATGCACATGCTGCAAGGCGAGGCGCTGATGAATGACGCCACGGGCCTGGTGACCTTCAAGTTCGCCCTGGTGGCTGCCATTACCGGGGTGTTTTCCCTGGCCAATGCCAGCCTGACCTTCATCTTGGTGGCCTGTGGCGGGCTGGCCATTGGCGTCGCCCTGAGCTGGCTGGTGGGGCGTTTGCGCGCGTGGATGATCGCCCGTGGCTGGGATGACCCGGCCACCCATGTGGTGTTTATGTTGCTGCTGCCTTTTGCCGCCTATGTACTGGCCGAACGCTTGGGTGCTTCGGGCATCCTGTCGGCGGTGGCGGCGGGGATGATGCAGAGCTGGCTGGACCTGTTGCCGCGTCAGACCAGCACCCGCCTGCTTAATCGCAGTGTGTGGTCGCTGCTGGAGTTTGCCTTCAACGGGTTGATCTTTTTGCTGTTGGGCCTGCAATTGCCGGACATCATCAAGGCGGTGGTCAGCCACGAAACGACTCTGTGGCCGACCTTGATGTATCGCTGCCTGGATGTGGTGGCGATTTTTCTGGTGCTGCTGGCGCTGCGCTTCATCTGGGTGCAGAGCATCTGGCGGCTGTCCGGCCTGTTGCGCCGCTGGCGTGGCAAGGGCGAGCTGACGATGGTGCCGACAGCCCGCTCCTGCTGGCTGCTGACCGTGGGCGGGGTACGCGGTGCGGTGACCCTGGCGGGCGTGATGTCGGTACCGCTGCTGGTCAGCGAGGGTTTGAATTTTCCTGAGCGTGATTTGCTGATCTTTATTGCTGCCGGGGTGATTTTGCTGTCGCTGGTGGCAGCCTGCATCGCCTTGCCGGTGTTGTTGCGCGGTATTCCAAAAAGCCCGGACGATGCCATGCGCAAAGAAGTGCGCGAAGCCTGGCGGCGCACCGCAGAAGCGGCGATTCACGCGCTGGAAGCAGAAGAGGTGGTGGAGGCCGATGGTCAGCAGGATGCGGCCCAGGCGGCTCTGGCGGCTGAGCTAAAGGCGCGGATCATGTCTGAGTACCGTCATCAGCTTGAGGTGTACAACGACTCGGCGGAGGCCCAGGCACTGGCTTCGCAAATGGACCAGCTGGAAAGCCGTTTGCGGCTCAAGGCACTGCGGGCGCAGCGGCTGGAACTGTACAGCTTGCGCCGCCATCACGAAATCGGCGACGACGCCCTGAGCGAAATCCTCAAGGACCTGGACTTGAGCGAGGCCAACCTGGGAACGGTGAAATAACCCAGCTTTATGTGGGAGCGGGCTTGCTCGCGATGGCATCGCAGCGGTTCGTCTGGCAGACCGCATCGCTTGCATCGCGAGCAAGCCCGCTCCCACAGGGGCGGTTTAGCCGCGGCGCTGGATAAAGTCGCGGATCCGCCCGGCGGCTTCCACGCACTCAGCCAGTGGCGCAACCAGGGCCATGCGTACGCGACCAGCGCCGGGGTTGAAACCGTCTACTTCGCGGGACAGATAAGAGCCCGGCACTACGGTGACGTGCTCTTGGGCAAACAGGTCGCGGCAGAATTCGGCGTCGTCGCCTTCAACCCTGGGCCACAGGTAGAAGCCGCCATCCGGGCGCTGCACATCCAGTACCGGGGTTAAAATCTCCAACACCGCATCAAACTTCTCGCGATACAGGTCACGGTTGCTACGTACGTGGTCTTCGTCGTTCCAGGCGGCAATGCTTGCCAGCTGGGTTTGTACCGGCATTGCGCAGCCATGGTACGTGCGGTACAGCAGGAACGCCTTGAGGATGTCGGCATCGCCGGCCACAAAACCGGAACGCAAACCCGGCAGGTTGGAGCGCTTGGACAGGCTGTGGAACACCACGCAACGCTTGAAGTCTTCACGGCCCAGGGCCACACAGGCGCTGAGCAGGCCGACCGGTGGTGTCTTCTCGTCGAAGTACAGCTCGCTGTAGCACTCGTCTGCGGCGATCACGAAGTCGTGTTCGTCGGCCAGTGCGATCAGTTTTTTCAGGGTTTCAAGCGGGATCAGCGCACCGGTCGGGTTACCCGGCGAGCACAGGAACAGGATCTGGCAGCGTTTCCAGGTGTCGACGGATACGGCGTCGAAATCCGGGTTGAACCCATGCTCGGCCAGGCACGGCAGGTAGTGCGGCTGAGCGCCTGCCAGGAAGGCGGCCCCTTCATAGATCTGGTAGAACGGGTTCGGGCTCACCACCAGAGCGTCGTCACCACGGTTGACCACGGTCTGGGTGAAGGCAAACAGGGCTTCACGGGTGCCGTTGACCGGCAGGATATTGCGCGCCGGGTCAAGCCAGCCTTTTGGCACGTTGAAACGACGCTCGGCCCAGTCGGCGATAGCTTCGCGCAGCGCCGGGATGCCCAGGGTGGTCGGGTAGACCGCCATCTGGTCGAGGTTGTCAGCCAGTGCCTTGGCCACGAAGTCCGGCGAGCGGTGCTTGGGTTCGCCAATCGACAGCGCGATCGGGCGCTTGTCGGCGTTGGGCTGCACGCTGCCAAGCAGGGCGCGCAATTTTTCGAACGGGTAAGGCTGCAGCTGGTTTAGAGCGTTGTTCATGGGGTGCGGGTCTCACTCGGCGGCGGTTAAATGCTCAGGCGCCACGGTTCTGGGGTTGAATCCTGGTTGACCGTCAGTTGCTCGACGATCGCTTCCTGCAAACGCATGCACAGCTGCGGGTCGGACAGCGGCTGGTTGTTTGCATCGGTAATGAAAAAGACGTCTTCGACGCGTTCACCCAGGGTGGCAATCTTGGCGTTCTGCAGCGACAGATCAAACTCCAGAAAGATCATTCCGATGCGAGCCAGCAGACCCGGGCGGTCGGGGGCGCTGAGCTCCAGCACGGTCACCGGGCGCTGGGCGTCGTTATGGATCGTGACCTGGGGCGCAAAGGCAAAGTGCTTGAGCTGGCGCGGCACGCGGCGCTGGATGATGGTCGGGTAGTCGTCCGGGTTGCGCAGGGCTTCGGTCAGCCCCTTACGGATTTTTTCGATACGCGCCGGGTTGTTACCAATCGAGCCGCCATCGTTGTCGAGCACGATATAGGTATCGAGGGTGAACTGGCTGCTGGAGGTGATAATGCGTGCGTCATGGATGTTCAGGTTGAGCTGGTCCATGGCGGCCACTGTCACGGCGAAGAAGTCGTGCTGGTCGGGTGCATAGATGAAGATCTGCGTGCCGCCCTCGAACTCGCGCTGGGTGGTTTCCTTGATCAGCACCAGCGGGCCGCCATCGGCAGGCTGCTGCAGGATGGCTTCGGTATGCAGGGCCACGTCGGCAGAGGAGTGTCGCAGGAAATAGTCGTCGCCCAGCTGTGACCAGAGCTGTTCCACGTCATCCTGGTCGGTACCCCCGCGCACCAGAATATCCAGCGCCGCACTTTGCGTCTGGCGGATCTGTTCTTCGCGGTCCACCGGGTTTTCCAGGCCTCTACGCAAGGCACGCTTGGTCTCGGTGTAGAGCTGGCGCAACAGGCTGGCGCGCCAGGAGTTCCACAGCGTCGGGTTGGTGGCGTTGATATCGGCGACAGTCAGCACATAGAGGTAGTCGAGGTGGGTTTCGTCCACCACAATCTGGGCAAAATCATGGATGACCTGCGGGTCGGACAGGTCCTTGCGCTGGGCGGTGGTGGACATCACCAGGTGGTTTTGTACCAGCCACACGATCAGGCGCGTGTCCCACTGCGGCAACTGATGACGGATGCAGAACGCTTCTGCATCCACGGCACCGATTTCGGAATGGTCGCCGTGGCGGCCCTTGCCGATATCGTGGTACAGCCCGGCCAGGTAGATCAGCTCGGGCTTGGGCAGCTTGGCCATCAACTTGCTGGCGAGCGGGAATTTCTCCGATACCTGGGTGTATTGCAGCTTACGCAGGTGTTTGATCAGGTTCAGGGTGTGGGCATCGACCGTATAAATGTGGAACAGGTCATGCTGCATTTGCCCGACGATAAAACCAAACTCGGGCAGGTAACGGCCCAGGATGCCGTAACGGTTCATCCGGCGCAGGTTGCGGTGGATGCCGATCTTGCACTTGAACAGTTCGATAAACAGGCTGGTGTTGCGGATGTCTTTGCGGAAATCTTCGTCGATCAGGTAGCGATGTTCGCGTAGCAGGCGGATGGTGTCGGCCCGCACGCCCTTGATCTCGGGGTGCTGTGCCATCAGCAGGAAGATTTCCAGCATGGCGAAGGGGGTGCGCTTGAACACGTGGTCGCTGGTGGCTTCGATATAGCCATCGTGCAACTGGAAGCGCGAGTTCAACGGGGTTGGCGGCGCTTCGTCCTCGGGGGCGAGAATCACTTCTTCGAAGTGCTGGATGATCAGGTCGCTGAGCTGGGCAATGCTCATGACCACCCGGTAGTACTGCTGCATGAAATTTTCGATGGTCTGCTTGGCGTCTTCGCCGGCAAAGCCGAGCAGTTCGCCGATGCTGCGCTGGTGGTCGAACAGCAGACGGTCTTCGGCACGCCCGGCAAGCATGTGCAGGGCGTAGCGCACCTTCCACAAAAATTCCTGGGACGAGGCCAGCAGGGCGTGCTCGCTTTCTACCAGAAAGCCTTCGCCGGCAAGGGCGCGCAAATTCAGGGTGCCGTACTGGCGGCGGGCTACCCACAAAATGGTCTGGATATCGCGCAGGCCGCCGGGCGAACCCTTGACGTTAGGCTCCAGGTTGTATTCGGTGTCATTGTACTTGTGGTGGCGGGCCTTTTGCTCGGCGCGCTTGGCCAGGAAAAACTCCTTGCTGGGCCACATGTGGGCGGTGCTGGTGACGTCCAGCATGCGCTGGCGCAAATGCTCGGGGCCCGCCACGGTGCGGCTTTCCATCAAGTTGGTGATGATGGTCAGGTCGGCGCGGGCCTGCTCTGCGCACTCATCCACCGAGCGCACGCTCTGACCTACTTCCAGGCCTATGTCCCAAAGAAGTGTCAGAAAACGCTCAATGGAATCACGGAAAACTTCGTGATCTGCGTTGTCCAGCAGGATCAGCAGATCGATGTCGGAATAAGGGTGCAACTCGCCGCGGCCATAGCCGCCGACGGCGACCAGCGCGATGTCGGCCTCAGCGCTCCAGCTGAACTGGTCCCACGCCTGTTGCAGGATGTTGTCGACGAACCATGCACGGTCTTCGATCAGGCGGCGAATATCACGCCCCTTTTTGAAGCGTTCGTCGAGTACCTCCCGAGCCTGGCGGATCGCCTTTTTGAAAGCGGCAATGGGGCTCGCCTTTAATGCCAGCTCGGCCTGGAACTGGCCGCGGTCAAAAAGTTCTGGATCCACCTGCGGCATCGATTGGCATTCCTGTGCTGGGTTTTACGGGCTAAACGGTGAAAACACGCAAGTTTCAGGCCGAAACGCGGGGGATGGTGTCATCGCTGCGCAGGGTGAAAATTTCGTAACCGGTGTCGGTGACCAGCAGGGTGTGTTCCCACTGGGCAGACAGCTTGCGGTCCTTGGTGATGGCGGTCCAGCCGTCGCCCAGCACCTTGGTGTCGGCCTTGCCCTGATTGATCATCGGCTCGATGGTGAAGGTCATGCCGGCCTTGAGCTCCATACCGGTGCCAGCGCGGCCGTAGTGCAGGATCTGCGGCTCTTCGTGGAATACCTTGCCGATACCGTGGCCGCAGAACTCGCGTACGACAGAAAAACCGTTCTTTTCAGCGTGCTTCTGGATCACTTCGCCGATATCGCCCAGGCGGCAGCCCGGTTTAACGATTTCGATAGCCTTGTACATGCATTCCTGGGTCACTTGCGACAGGCGCTCGGCCCATACCGGAACCTTGCCGACGTGGAACATGCGGCTGGTGTCGCCGTGGTAGCCGTCCTTGATCACGGTGACGTCGATGTTCAGGGTGTCGCCGTCCTTCAATACCTTGTCGCCCGGGATGCCGTGGCATACCACGTGATTGATCGAGGTGCAGATCGACTTGGGAAAGCCTTTATAGTTGAGCGGGGCAGGGATGGCCTTTTGCACATTGACGATATAGTCATGGCAGATGCGATCCAGCTCTTCAGTGGTGACGCCGGGTTTTACGTACTCGGCGATCATTTCCAGGACTTCGGCGGCCAGTTTGCCGGCGATACGCATTTTTGCGATGTCCTCTGGGGTTTTGAGGGTGACGGTCATTCGGGCTCTCTTCGCGCGTTGGCGCTCATCATCAGGATTGCGGGCGTGCTGTGAATCGCGGCACGCCGTCATAAAAGTACGATTCTAACAGACGGTCGGCGTTAGTCGTGGGCCTGTAGCCATCGCTTCTCTTAATAGATAGGAGCATCCTGGTTCTATTCCAAGGCCCCGCGCGAATAAGGTAAGCGGCCGAAGCCCGCGCTTTTGATTTTTTCGCCCTTCGTGAGGCCGAACCTTCGTGAGGCCGAATAGGTATGTACTCGGTAGTTTTAAATGGCATTGCGCGTACATATCCAGCATTTGTGTCTAACTGAGACTATGGTTTCGACCTTACGTCGAGTCCCTTTTGGAAGGACCCAAAAGGAACCAAAAGGTCCTCGCCCCATCGTACGGCCTTCGCTGCGCTCAGGTTCCCTCGCTCCGGCTCTGCTCCGTGGGCCCGCCGCCACGGGCCATCCATGGCCCATCGCGGCTCTCCCGGCATCCATGCCGGTCGACCCACTCCGCAGAACCTCCTCTCGGCCTCCCGGGAGGGCAGGCAGATCAAAAGCACTGCGCCCCGAGGCGGCCGACCGGCCGGCCTGTTCGGTCAATTCAGAAGCGGCCCTGGCCCAGGTGTCAGACTTGTTGTGTTGTGCGGCCGTCTGGCTCCGACGCTGTTATGGGCTTGCTCGGTGTTTGGAATATTTTGCTGGTGGAAGTGGTATTGTTGGACAAGAAGCAAGAGCAAGCTAGGCGTAAGCCCTTGCAGGGCAACGCTTTAGCAATAAAGTCTGAATTCACACTTCGTTTTTAATGCATCTTGTGGTATAAAATGCGCCGCTTTGCGGGTATAGCCCGCAGAGCACAAACCCACACACGTGTCGACACGATGACCTGGGTGCCTTCAGCTTTGAAGCTGCTGGTTGGTCGTTGGGATACGTGGAGGCCTAACCCGACTTATTAAGGAACTATCATGTCCCAAGTCAACATGCGCGATATGCTGAAGGCCGGTGTGCACTTCGGTCACCAAACCCGTTACTGGAACCCGAAGATGGGTAAATACATCTTTGGCGCGCGTAACAAGATCCACATCATCAACCTTGAAAAAACCCTGCCAATGTTCAACGAAGCTCTGACTTTCGTTGAGCGCCTGGCCCAGGGCAAAAACAAGATTCTGTTCGTCGGCACCAAGCGTTCCGCTGGCAAGATCGTTGCTGAAGAAGCAGCACGTTGCGGTTCGCCGTACGTGGATCACCGCTGGTTGGGCGGCATGCTCACCAACTTCAAAACCATTCGTGCTTCGATCAAGCGTCTGCGTGACCTTGAAATCCAGGCAGAAGACGGTACTTTCGCCAAGCTGACCAAGAAAGAGGCGCTGATGCGCACTCGCGATCTGCAGAAGCTGGATCGTAGCCTGGGTGGTATCAAGGACATGGGCGGTCTGCCAGACGCTCTGTTCGTTATCGACGTTGACCACGAGCGTATCGCGATCACCGAAGCTAACAAGTTGGGTATCCCGGTAATCGGCGTTGTCGATACCAACAGCAGCCCAGAAGGTGTTGACTACATCATCCCGGGTAACGATGACGCAATCCGCGCTATCCAGCTGTACATGGGTGCGATGGCTGATGCTGTGATCAAAGGCCGTAACCACGTTGCTGGCGGCACCGACGTTTTCGTCGAAGAAGCTCCAGCTGCAGCGGTAGTTGAAGGCTGAGTAATTAACGCCTAGCGTTTACTCAGTACGCAAAAAGGGGGCTTGGCCCCCTTTTTGCCACCTCGAAATCCATTTGTTGTAACCCTGTTTGTTGTATCTGTATCAGATGGCGACCTGCACGGTTGATTCGGGGTGCGCTTCAAACGAATTGAACGCCCGTTCGGTCGGGTGGAATGGTTGAAAACCTATCCAAGAGGAATTTTGAAATGGCAGAGATTACTGCAGCGTTGGTTAAAGAACTGCGTGAGCGTACTGGCGAAGGCATGATGGACTGCAAGAAAGCCTTGACCAAGGCTGGCGGCGACATCGAAAAAGCCATTGATGACATGCGTGCTTCGGGCGCCATCAAGGCAGCCAAAAAAGCAGGTAACGTTGCTGCTGAAGGCGCTATCGCAGTTAAAGTTGCAGACGACAACAAGTCGGCTGTAATTCTTGAAGTCAACTCGCAAACCGACTTCCTGGCTCTGCAAGACGACTTCAAAAAATTCGTTGCTGACAGCGTTGAAAAAGCGTTCGCTGACAAACTGACCGACGCAGCTCCGCTGATCGCTGCTCAAGAAGCTGATCGTCTGGTTCTGGTTGGTAAAGTAGGCGAGAACGTCAACATCCGTCGTCTGGCCCGCATCGAAGGTGACGTTGTTGATGCTTACCTGCACGGCAACAAGATCGGTGTTGTTGTAGCTCTGAAAGGCGGCAACGCTGAGCTGGCTCGTGACATCGCCATGCACGTAGCTGCAAGCAACCCTGAGTTCCTGCTGCCTTCGCAAGTTTCCGCTGATGCCATCGAACGCGAAAAAACCGTGTTCATGAGCCTCAACGAAGACAAGATCAAAGGCAAGCCAGCCGAAATCGTTGAAAAAATGGTTGCCGGTCGTATCAGCAAGTTCCTGGCTGAAGCCAGCCTGGTTGAGCAAGCGTTCGTCAAGAACCCGGAAATCAAGGTCGGCGATCTGGCCAAGAAAGCCGGCGCTGAAATCGTTTCCTTCACTTACTTCAAAGTAGGTGATGGCATCGAGAAGCCAGTTGACGACTTCGCTGCTGAAGTTGCTGCTCAAGTGGCTGCAAGCAAGCAATAAGACGGTTCTAAACTGTCGACCCGAAGAGGCTGCCCGCTCACGCGCGCAGCCTCTTTTCAAATGGGAGGGGATTTTTCCTTCTCGGCGGAACCGGTTTGCAAAATCGTGTTCCGATGGTGCTGCTGTGCAGTGCCACAGCTAGAACAAGCGCGGGTTGAAAAATGACCTCGCACAGATTATCTATAAAACGCGGCAGGAGAGATTCGCAATGGCTCAGCAGGGCAGTGGTTATCAAGCTCGCTATAAACGCATTCTACTCAAGCTAAGCGGCGAAGCCCTGATGGGCTCTGAAGAGTTCGGGATCGATCCCAAGGTGCTCGACCGCATGGCGCTGGAAGTGGGCCAACTGGTCGGCATCGGCGTTCAGGTAGGACTGGTGATTGGTGGTGGCAACCTGTTCCGTGGTGCTGCATTGAGCGCCGCCGGTATGGATCGTGTGACTGGCGACCATATGGGCATGCTGGCTACCGTGATGAACGCCCTGGCCATGCGCGATGCGCTGGAACGTGCGAATATCTCCGCCATCGTTATGTCGGCCATTTCCATGGTTGGTGTGACCGATCATTACGATCGTCGCAAGGCCATGCGCCACCTGAATGCCAAGGATGTGGTGATTTTCGCTGCAGGCACCGGTAATCCTTTCTTCACGACGGATTCGGCAGCATGCTTGCGTGCCATTGAAATCGACGCTGATGTCGTGCTCAAGGCAACCAAGGTTGACGGCGTGTACACCGCAGATCCATTCAAAGACCCGCATGCCGAGAAGTTCGATCATCTGACTTACGATGAAGTACTGGATCGCAAACTGGGTGTTATGGACCTGACGGCCATCTGTCTGTGCCGCGACCACAAAATGCCATTGCGTGTATTTAATATGAACAAGCCCGGCGCCCTGCTTAATATTGTCCATGGCGGCGCTGAAGGTACTCTGATCGAGGAAGGTCAACAATGATCAACGAAATCAAGAAAGACGCTCAAACGCGTATGCAGAAGTCGCTGGAATCCCTGGCCCATGCATTTGGCCAGATCCGTACCGGCAAGGCTCACCCGAGCATTCTGGGCAGCGTGATGGTGCCTTACTATGGCTCGGATACTCCGATCAGCCAGGTCGCCAACATCACCGTCAAAGACTCCCGCACCCTTCAAGTTGTGGCGTTCGAGCGCAACATGCTGGGCGCAGTCGACAAGGCCATCCAGAGCGCTGGTCTGAACCTGAACCCGACCAACCTGGGTGAGTTGCTGCTGATCTCCATGCCGGCCCTGACTGAAGAAACCCGCAAGGTTTTCGCCAAGCAGGCCCGTGATGCAGCTGAAGATGCCCGTATTGCCGTGCGCAATATCCGTCGCGACGCCTTGAGCCAATTGAAAGACCTGGTCAAGGAAAAGGAAATCAGCGAAGACGAAGAGCGTCGTGCTGCTGATGATATCCAGAAGCTGACCGACAAGGCCGTGGCGGATATTGAAGTTGCCACCAAGCAGAAAGAAGCGGACCTGATGGCCGTATAAGGGTCAGGGCGTTTTATGGAAAAGACGAAGCAGGCTGACCCGTCATCTGTTCCGCGACATGTCGCGATCATCATGGACGGTAATAATCGCTGGGCAAAAAAACGCTTTCTGCCAGGTGTTGCCGGGCATAAAGCGGGTGTGGATGCAGTTCGCGCGGTCATTGAAGTGTGTGCCGGGGCCGGGGTCGAGGTACTGACCCTGTTCGCGTTTTCCAGTGAAAACTGGCAGCGGCCCGCCGCTGAAGTCAGTGCCTTGATGGACCTGTTTTTCAGGGCGCTGCGTCGTGAGGCCAAGCGCCTCAACGAAAACGAGATCAGCCTGCGGATCATTGGCGACCGCTCGCGCTTTCATCCCGATTTGCAAAAGGCGATGCGTGAAGCGGAAGCAATGACAGTGGGCGAAGGCCGCTTTGTCTTGCAGATTGCCGCCAATTACGGTGGCCAGTGGGATATCGCGCAGGCCGCGCAGCAGTTGGCGCGTCAAGTCCAGACAGGGCACTTGCAGCCGGAGGATATCACTCCGGGTTTGCTGCAAACCTGTCTGGTAACGGGTGATCTGCCATTGCCCGATCTGTGTATCCGCACCGGTGGCGAGCACCGCATCAGTAATTTCTTGCTGTGGCAGCTGGCCTATTCCGAGTTGTACTTCTCCGACCTGTTCTGGCCGGACTTCAAACACGAGGCCATGCAGCACGCATTGGCTGATTTCGCTTCTCGCCAGCGCCGCTTCGGTAAAACGAGCGAGCAGGTTGAGGCTGGAGCCCGGATTTAATGCTTAAACAAAGAATCATCACTGCACTTATCTTGCTGCCAATTGCCTTGTGTGGCTTTTTCCTGCTCGAGGGCAGCGGCTTTGCGCTGTTTATTGGCCTGGTCGTGACCCTGGGTGCCTGGGAGTGGGCGCGTCTTGCCGGCTTTGAGGCGCAAGGTGCACGGGTGCTGTTTGCTGTAGTAGTGGCCGCGCTGCTGTTGGGGCTGCATATATTCCCCGATCTGGCGCCCTGGGTGCTGGGCGCGGCGGTGTTGTGGTGGGCGACAGCGACCTTTCTGGTGCTGACCTTTCCGCAATCGGCTGCGCACTGGTCGAGTATGGCGGCCAGGCTGGTGATCGGTCTGTTGATCCTGCTGCCGGCCTGGCAAGGGCTGGTCCTGATCAAGGCGATGCCGCTGGGCAACTGGCTGATCATGGCGGTGATGGTTCTGGTATGGGGCGCAGATATTGGTGCCTATTTTTCCGGGCGCAAATTCGGCAAGCGCAAGCTTGCCCCCAAGGTCAGCCCGGGCAAAAGCTGGGAAGGTGTATTTGGCGGTCTGTTGCTCAGCCTGCTGATCACCGCGGTCGTGGGTATAGTGCGTGACTGGAGCGCTTCGCAGATGTTTGTTGCACTGCTGGGCGCTGCTGTGATCGTCCTGATTTCGGTGGTGGGCGACCTCACGGAAAGCATGTTCAAACGCCAGGCCGGGGTCAAAGACAGCAGTAACCTGCTGCCGGGCCATGGTGGTGTACTGGATCGTATCGACAGCCTGACGGCGGCGATCCCGGTATTTGCTGTATTGCTGTGGATGGCGGCTTCATGAGCCGTCCACAACAGATTACTGTTCTGGGGGCTACGGGTTCCATTGGCCTGAGCACCCTGGATGTTATTGCGCGTCACCCTGACCGCTATCAGGCCTTTGCCCTGACAGGCTACAGCCGTCTCGCCGAACTGCTGGCCTTGTGCATCAAGCACCGGCCGCAGGTTGCCGTGGTGCCGGATGAGCGTGCTGCCAGCCAGTTACAGGCGGATTTGCGCGCAGCCGGGCTCAATACCGAAGTATTGGTAGGTGAGGAGGGCTTGTGTCAGGTTTCGTCGGCTCCTGAAGTGGATTCGGTGATGGCGGCAATTGTCGGTGCCGCAGGCCTGCGCCCGACACTGGCGGCGGTCAATGCCGGCAAGAAGATCCTGCTGGCCAACAAAGAAGCGTTGGTGATGACCGGCGACCTGTTTATGCAGGCCGTGCGTCGCAGCGGTTCGGTATTGCTGCCCATCGACAGCGAACACAACGCGATTTTCCAGTGCTTGCCCCGGGACTTTTCCCGTGGCCTGGGTAATGTCGGTGTTCGTCGGATTTTGCTGACAGCCTCTGGTGGTCCATTCCGTGAGACGCCGCTGGCAGAGCTTGAGCATGTCACGCCGGATCAAGCCTGTGCTCATCCCAATTGGTCGATGGGGCGCAAGATTTCGGTAGATTCGGCCAGCATGATGAACAAAGGCCTGGAGCTGATCGAGGCCTGCTGGCTGTTTGATGCACGCCCGGAACAGGTCGAGGTGGTGATCCATCCGCAAAGCGTGATTCACTCGCTGGTCGATTATGTGGATGGCTCGGTGCTGGCCCAGTTGGGCAACCCCGATATGCGTACGCCGATTGCCAATGCCCTGGCCTGGCCTGAGCGGATTGACTCGGGTGTTGCGCCGTTGGACCTGTTTGCAGTGGCGCGGCTGGACTTCCAGCGCCCTGACGAGCAACGCTTCCCTTGTTTGCGTCTGGCTCGCGAGGCTGCCATGGCGGGCAATAGCGCGCCAGCGATGCTCAATGCGGCAAACGAAGTTGCCGTGGCCGCCTTTTTGGACGGGCGAATCCGTTATCCGCAGATCGCGCGTATTATCGAAGACGTATTGAACAGCGAGCCCGTTGTGGCCGTCGACGAATTGGAAGCGGTATTTGCCGCAGATAGCAAAGCCCGGATGCTGGCTGAACAGTGGTTGAGTCGTAACGGCTGAAAGTGATGTGAGCCGGAACCGGACAGAATCGCGGAGAAAGTAGATGAGTGCGCTCTATATGATTGTTGGCACCCTGGTGGCATTGGGTGTGCTGGTCACTTTTCATGAATTCGGTCACTTTTGGGTGGCGCGCCGTTGTGGCGTCAAGGTTCTGCGCTTCTCCGTGGGCTTCGGTACGCCTCTGCTCCGCTGGCATGACCGCCAGGGCACCGAGTTTGTAGTTGCTGCCATTCCGTTGGGTGGCTACGTCAAGATGCTCGATGAGCGCGAAGGCGAAGTGCCCGCCGAGCAGCGCGATCAATCGTTTAACCGCAAGACCGTAGGCCAGCGCATTGCCATCGTTGCGGCCGGGCCAATTGCCAACTTCATGTTGGCCATGGCGTTCTTCTGGGTGCTGGCAATGATGGGCAGCCAGCAGGTGCGGCCGGTCATCGGTGCAGTGGAAAGCGGCAGCCTGGCGGCTCAGGCCGGGCTGACTGCCGGTCAGGAAATCGTCTCCATCGATGGCGAGCAAACCACGGGCTGGTCAAACGTCAACCTGCAGCTGGTTCGCCGTCTGGGCGAAAGCGGTTCGTTGCAGGTGGTGGTGCGTGAGCCGGGTACAACGGCTGAAACGTCCCGTCAGTTGGTATTGAAAGACTGGCTCAAGGGCGCTGATGAGCCGGATCCGATCAAGTCGTTGGGGATTCGCCCATGGCGTCCCGAGTTGCCAGCCGTTCTGGCAGAACTCGACCCTAAAGGCCCTGCCCAGGCTGCCGGGCTTAAAACCGGTGACAAGCTGCTGGCCATCGACGATCAGCCGGTCAAGGACTGGCAGCAGGTCGTGGACTGGGTGCGGGTACATCCGCAAGCCCGTATTGTTTTGCATGTCGAGCGCGACGGTGTGCCGGTAGAGATTCCGGTCACGCTGGCTGCGCGTGGCGAAGGCAAGGCGGCAACCGGTTATCTGGGGGCCGGCGTCAAAGGTGTCGACTGGCCACCATCGATGATCCGTGAAGTCAGCTATGGCCCGCTCGCGGCAATCGGGGAGGGGGCCAAACGCACCTGGACCATGAGCATATTGACGCTCGACTCACTCAAGAAAATGTTGTTCGGCGAGCTCTCGGTAAAAAACTTGAGTGGACCGATAACCATTGCTAAAGTGGCGGGCGCTTCTGCCCAGTCGGGTGTTGCTGATTTCCTGAATTTCCTGGCTTATCTGAGTATCAGCCTCGGGGTTCTGAATTTGTTGCCCATACCTGTACTGGATGGGGGACATTTGTTGTTTTATCTGATCGAGTGGGTGCGTGGTCGCCCCTTGTCGGATCGGGTGCAGGGTTGGGGAATGCAGATCGGTATCAGCTTGGTGGTCGGGGTGATGTTACTTGCCTTGATCAACGATCTGGGCCGTCTGTAAACGCTTCGCTGAATTGCGAATCTGCCGCATTTTGCGGCAGTTTGTTTATTGCCAGTTGGAATAAGAAAGGACTTCATGAAACGTCTGCTGCTAACTGCGGTTCTCGCCGTACTGATGATCGCCGAAGTTCACGCCGAGTCCTTCACTATCTCTGATATCCGTGTCAACGGCCTCCAGCGGGTTTCCGCCGGTAGTGTGTTTGGCGCGTTGCCTCTGAACGTGGGTGAAGTAGCGGATGACCGCCGTCTGGTGGAATCCACTCGTGCGTTGTTCAAAACCGGGTTCTTTCAGGACATCCAACTGGGTCGTGATGGCAATGTGCTTGTTATCACGGTTGTCGAACGTCCTTCCGTCTCCAGCATCACCATTGACGGCAACAAGGCGATCTCCACTGATGACCTTATGAAAGGTCTTAAACAGTCGGGCCTGGCCGAAGGTGAAATCTTCCAGCGCGCCACCCTTGAAGGCGTGCGCAACGAACTGCAACGCCAGTATGTTGCCCAGGGCCGCTACTCGGCGACGGTAGACACCGAAGTGGTGCCCGAGCCGCGTAACCGGGTTGCCTTGAAGGTCAATATCAACGAGGGCACGGTTGCCGCGATCCAGCACATCAACGTGGTGGGCAACACGGTTTTCCCTGAGTCCGACCTGGTTGACCTGTTTGAACTCAAGACCACGAACTGGCTGTCGTTCTTCAAGAACGACGACAAGTACGCACGTGAAAAACTGTCGGGTGACCTTGAGCGTCTGCGCTCCTACTACCTCGATCGCGGCTATATCAATATGGATATTGCTTCGACCCAGGTATCGATCACGCCTGACAAGAAAAGCGTCTACATCACCGTTAACGTGAATGAAGGCGAAAAATACAATGTTGGCGAAGTGAAACTGAGCGGTGACCTCAAGGTTCCGGAAGATCAGATCAAGTCGCTGCTGCTGGTTCAGCCGGGCCAGGTGTTCTCGCGCAAGCTGATGACCACCACCTCGGAGCTGATCACCCGTCGTCTGGGTAACGAGGGCTATACCTTCGCCAACGTCAACGGCGTACCTCAGCCAAACCCTGAAGATCACACCGTGGCCATCACCTTTGTGGTCGATCCGGGCAAGCGTGCTTACGTCAACCGCATCAACTACCGCGGCAACACCAAGTCGGCTGACGAAGTGCTGCGTCGCGAAATGCGCCAGATGGAAGGTGGCTGGGCATCGACTTACCTGATTGACCAGTCCAAGGTCCGCCTTGAGCGTCTGGGCTTCTTCAAGGAAGTCAACGTCGAGACTCCGGCAGTGCCAGGCACTGACGATCAGGTTGACGTGAACTATGCAGTAGAAGAGCAGGCGTCGGGTTCCATTACCGCCAGCGTCGGTTTTGCCCAGAGCGCAGGTTTGATCCTGGGCGGTTCGATTACCCAGAACAACTTCCTGGGTACGGGCAACAAGGTCAGCATTGGCCTGACCCGCAGCGAATACCAGAGCCGCTACAACTTCAGCTATGTCGATCCGTACTGGACAGCTGATGGTGTGAGCCTGGGTTACAACGCTTTCTACCGCACTACCGACTACAAAGACCTCGACGTTGACGTAGCAAACTACTCGGTGGACAGCCTGGGTGCTGGTATCACCATGGGCTACCCGATCAGCGACACATCGCGCCTGACCTATGGCCTGACTGTGCAGCAGGATGAAATCAGCACCGGCCAGTACACCGTTGACGAGATTTTCGACTTCGTAAACCGTGAAGGCGACAAGTACCTCAACTTCAAGGCATCGGTCGGCTGGTCTGAATCGACCCTGAACAAAGGCGTATTGCCGACTCGCGGCAGCTCGCAGAGCCTGGTGTTTGAAACCACCATTCCAGGCAGCGACCTGCAGTTCTACAAGCTGGACTACCGTGCCCAGCTGTTCCAGCCGTTGACCGACACCTACACCATGCGCCTGCACACCGAGTTGGGCTATGGTGATGGCTATGGTTCCACCGAAGGCCTGCCGTTCTATGAAAACTACTACGCGGGTGGCTTCAACTCGGTACGTGGCTTCAAGGACAGCGCTCTGGGCCCACGCAGCACCCCAAGCCGTGGTGCTGGTGTAACCGGTAACGTAGGCACCATCGCCGACCCGGACCAGGATCCGCTGCCATTCGGTGGTAACGTGCTGATCCAGGGTGGTGTGGAAGTGTTGTTCCCTATGCCGTTCGTCAAAGACCAGCGTTCCCTGCGCACCTCCGTGTTCTGGGATGTGGGTAACGTGTTCGACACCAACTGCAAGGGCGATACCAAGGATTGCGATATCGGCTTCAGCAACCTGGCCAGCTCTGTGGGTGTGGGTGTGACCTGGGTGACTGCGCTTGGCCCGCTGAGTTTCAGCTTGGCCATGCCGATCAAGAAACCGGATGATGCCGACACTCAAGTGTTCCAATTCTCCCTCGGCCAGACTTTCTAAAGCCTGACTTCAGATACAGACAACGGATTTTTTAGGAGTGCATCGTGCGTAAGTTGACTCAATTGGTTCTCCTGGCTTCGGTTCTAGTGGCTGGCCCGGCTTTCGCCGACATGAAAATTGCCGTGCTGAACTATCAGATGGCATTGCTTGAATCGGACGCCGCCAAGCGTTACGCCGTAGATGCCGAGAAGAAATTTGGCCCGCAACTGACCAAGCTCAAAAGCCTGGAAAGCAGCGCCAAGGGTATTCAGGACCGTCTGGTAAAAGGCGGCGACAAAATGCAGCAGGGCGAGCGTGAGCGTCTGGAGCTTGAATTCAAGCAAAAGGCCCGTGACTTTCAGTTCCAGTCCAAGGAACTGAACGAAGCCAAAGCCGTTGCTGACCGTGAAATGCTGAAACAGCTGAAGCCGAAACTGGACAGCGCTGTTGAAGAAGTCATCAAAAAAGGCGCCTTTGACCTGGTGTTCGAGCGTGGTGCTGTGATTGATGTTAAACCTCAGTACGACATCACTCGCCAAGTTATCGAGCGCATGAATCAGCTGAAGTAATTATGACTGCGACTATAAAACTCGGCCAATTGGCCGAGTTCCTCGGGGCCACCTTGCGTGGCTCTGCGGAGAAAGAAATCACTGGGCTAGCCACTTTACAAGAGGCTGGCCCAGCTCAGTTGAGCTTTCTGGCCAACCCCCAGTACCGAAAATTCCTTGTCGACTGCCAGGCCGGAGCTGTATTGCTCAAGGCTGCTGACGCCGAAGAGTATCCCGGTGATGCCCTGGTTGTGCCGGATCCTTACCTGGCTTATGCGCGGATTTCCCATCTGTTTGATCCCAAACCCAAAGCCACTGCCGGCGTTCATCCATCGGCAGTGATTGCTGCTGACGCGGTGGTTGACCCTGCGGCGAGCATTGGTGCGTTTGCCGTCATCGAAAGCGGTGCGCGCATCGCTGCCGGTGTCACGGTGGGCCCTCATTGCTTTATCGGGGCGCGTTGCGAAATCGGTGAAGGCGGCTGGCTGGCTCCACGCGTGACGCTTTATCACGATGTTCGCATCGGCAAGCGCGTGGTTATTCAGTCGGGCGCAGTGCTGGGCGGTGAAGGCTTTGGTTTTGCCAACGAAAAAGGCGTGTGGCAAAAAATCGCGCAAATCGGTGGTGTGACCATTGGTGATGATGTCGAAATCGGTGTCAACACGGCCATCGACCGCGGCGCCCTGGCCGATACCGTAATCGGTAATGGGGTCAAGCTGGATAACCAGATCCAGATCGCGCACAACGTTCAGGTCGGTGACCATACGGCCATGGCCGCATGTGTCGGGATCTCGGGCAGCACCAAGATCGGCAAGCACTGCATGCTGGCAGGTGGTGTCGGTTTGGTGGGGCACATTGAAATTTGTGACAATGTATTCTTGACTGGCATGACAATGGTGACCCACTCGATTACCGAGCCTGGCGCCTACTCTTCCGGTACCGCGATGCAGCCGGCCGCCGAGTGGCGCAAAAGTGCGGCACGTATTCGTCAGCTGGACGATATCGCCCGGCGATTGAAACAACTGGAAAAGCACGTCGGTAAGTGACCCCCGGCGGTAAAGCTTCTTCAAAAGGTTAATACAATTTCCATATCAAGCGTGCAGAGCCATTGGTTTGCTTCCTTGATTTGCTAGAGGAGCGCGCCTTAGTCGCGCGCGCCCAATCTTTATTACAGGCTTCCCCACGAAATGATGGACATCAACGAGATTCGCGAATATCTGCCCCACCGTTACCCGTTCCTGCTGGTGGACCGAGTGGTGGATCTGGATGTCGAGAACAAGCGCATTCGTGCCTACAAGAATGTCAGCATCAATGAGCCTTTTTTCAACGGTCACTTCCCGGCCCACCCGATCATGCCGGGCGTGTTGATCATCGAGGCCATGGCTCAGGCAGCCGGCATCCTTGGTTTCAAGATGATGGACCTCAAGCCGGCTGACGGTACACTTTATTACTTCGTAGGTTCCGACAAGCTACGCTTTCGTCAGCCTGTGCTGCCAGGTGATCAACTGATCCTTGAGGCCAAGTTCTTGAGCTGCAAGCGTTCCATCTGGAAGTTCGAGTGCCAGGCAACGGTTGACGGCAAGCCGGTATGCTCGGCTGAAATCATTTGTGCGGAACGCAAACTATGAGTTTGATTGACCCTCGCGCAATCATCGATCCGACGGCCATTTTGGCCGACGACGTCGAGGTCGGCCCTTGGTCGATCATCGGCGCTGGTGTGGAAATCGGCGAGGGGACTGTGATTGGGCCGCATGTGATTCTCAAGGGCCCAACCAGGATCGGTAAGCACAATCGCATCTACCAGTTTTCTTCGGTAGGTGAGGACACCCCTGATCTGAAGTACAAGGGTGAGGAAACTCGCCTGGTGATCGGTGACCACAACGTGATTCGTGAAGGTGTCACCATTCATCGCGGCACCATTCAGGACCGCTCTGAAACCACGCTGGGTGATCACAACCTGGTAATGGCCTATGCCCATATCGGCCATGACAGCGTTATTGGCAACCATTGCATCCTGGTCAATAACTCTGCGTTGGCAGGCCATGTGCACATGGGTGACTGGGCCATCCTGTCCGGTTTTACCCTGGTCCATCAGTTCTGCCACATCGGTGCGCACAGCTTTTCGGGCATGGGCACTGCCATTGGCAAGGACGTTCCTGCATTTGTAACCGTGTTTGGCAGCCCTGCCGAAGCACGCAGCATGAACTTCGAAGGCATGCGTCGTCGCGGCTTCAGTGACGATGCCATCCATGCCTTGCGTCGTGCCTACAAGGTGGTTTACCGCCAGGGGTTGACTGTTGATCAGGCGCTTGCAGAATTGGCCGAGCCTGCTGCTCAGTTCCCGGAAGTTGCCATGTTTGTAGAGTCCATTCGCTCTTCCACTCGCGGCATCACGCGCTAGTCATGGCCAGATTGCGTATCGCGCTGGTAGCGGGTGAGGCCTCGGGCGACATATTGGGTTCGGGGTTGATGCGGGCACTCAAGGCCCAGCATTCTGATATCGAATTTATCGGCGTGGGTGGTCCATTGATGGAAGCAGAGGGCATGAGCTCCTACTTCCCGATGGAACGTCTGTCGGTGATGGGCCTGGTTGAAGTGCTGGGTCGCCTGCGTGAATTGCTCAAGCGCCGCAAGCTGTTGGTTCAGACCCTGATCGCCGAAAAGCCCGACGTGTTTATCGGCATCGACGCCCCCGATTTCACCCTCAATATCGAACTTCAATTGCGTCGTGCCGGGATCAAGACCGTGCATTATGTGAGCCCGTCCGTGTGGGCGTGGCGGCAGAAGCGCGTGCTGAAAATCCGCGAAGGTTGCGATTTGATGCTGACGTTGCTGCCATTCGAGGCGCGCTTTTACGAAGAGCACGGTGTGCCCGTGCGTTTTGTCGGGCATTCGCTGGCAGACACCATTCCTCTTGAGGCCGACAAGGCCGGTGCGCGCGCCGAGTTGGGCCTGCCTGACGGGCCGTTGGTCGCCTTGATGCCGGGTAGTCGTGGTGGTGAAGTTGGCAAGCTTGGCGGGTTGTTTCTCGATGCCGCGCAAATAATCCGCCAAGCTCGCCCTGATGTGCGCTTTGTGTTGCCTTGCGCGAACGCAGCGCGTCGTGAGCAGATCGAACAGTTGCTGGTGGGGCGCGACCTGCCGCTGACCTTGCTCGACGGCCAGTCGCACCTCGCGCTCGCGGCCTGTGATGCGGTCTTGATCGCATCGGGCACGGCCACTCTTGAAGCCTTGCTGTACAAGCGGCCGATGGTGGTGGCTTATCGTCTTGCGCGTCTCACGTTCTGGATTCTCAAGCGTCTGGTCAAAAGCCCGTATGTGTCGCTGCCCAACTTGCTGGCCCAGCGCATGCTGGTGCCCGAGCTGTTGCAGGATGCAGCCACGCCTGAGGCACTGGCCCGCACCTTGCTGCCTTTGCTTGAGGGTGGTGAAGAGCAGACCCGCGGCTTTGACGAAATTCATCGCACCTTGCGTCTCGACGCTTCCAATCAGGCCGCCAAAGCGGTATTGGACCTGATTGCACAATCCAAATGAGTAAAGTAACCATGCAAATCGGCTTGGACTTCAATCTGGTCGAAGACCTCGTGGCGGGTGTCGATGAAGTGGGTCGTGGCCCCTTGTGCGGTGCTGTGGTAACGGCCGCCGTGATTCTCGACCCCAATCGGCCTATCGCCGGGCTCAATGATTCGAAAAAGCTCACTGAAGCCCGTCGCGAAAAGCTCTTCGACGAAATTCGTGAAAAAGCACTGAGCTGGTGCATTGCCCGGGCCGAAGTCGAAGAAATCGACGAGCTGAACATTCTGCACGCCACCATGCTGGCCATGCAGCGCGCTGTTGAAGGACTGAGCATTACCCCGAAACTGGCCATGATCGACGGTAATCGTTGCCCCAAGCTGGCCATGCCAGCCGAGGCCGTGGTCAAGGGCGATAGCAAGGTACCGGCAATTGCCGCGGCATCGATTCTGGCCAAGGTCAGCCGCGACCGCGAAATGGCTGCATTCGAGCTGCAGTACCCTGGCTATGG
Source organism: Pseudomonas sp. FSL R10-0056 (assembly GCF_009600105.1). NCBI lineage: Bacteria > Pseudomonadati > Pseudomonadota > Gammaproteobacteria > Pseudomonadales > Pseudomonadaceae > Pseudomonas > Pseudomonas sp. FSL R10-0056. The sequence continues at coordinate 5,411 of NZ_WIWL01000184.1, read as the reverse complement.
CATTGGCGGGCACAAGGGTTACCCAACGGCCGTTCATCTTGCAGCCCTTGAGCGCCTGGGGCCTACACCGATACATCGCCGTTCGTTTGGTCCGGTGCGTCGTGCTTACGAGGCCCTTGAAGGCCTTTAGCCATAAGGCTGATGTTTTTGCCAAGGCCCGGTACAATCCGGGCCTTGTTGTTTCTCAAAGCTTATAGACAGGATCACCATGCCGGCTTCATTCGTTCACCTGCGCCTGCACACTGAATACTCCCTGGTCGATGGCCTGGTGCGGATCAAACCGCTGATCAAAACTCTGGCCGGCATGAATATGCCCGCTGTCGCGGTGACCGATCAGAACAACATGTGCTCCCTGGTCAAGTTCTACAAGGCGGCCATGGGCGGCGGCATCAAGCCGATCAGTGGTGCAGACCTGTGGCTGTCGAACAAGGACCCTGAAAACCCCCTCAGCCGTATCAGCCTGTTGGCGATGAACCCGTTGGGCTATCGCAACCTGACCGAGCTGATCTCCCGTGGTTACATCGATGGCCAGCGCAATGGCCAGGTCATCATCGAGCGCGAGTGGGTAGCCGAGGCCGCCGATGGCCTGATCATGCTGTCGGCTGCGAAAGAGGGCGAGATCGGTGTCGCGCTGATCAGTGGCAACACTGAAGAAGCCGAGACCCTGGCCCGAGAATGGATGACGGTGTTCCCTGACCGCTTCTATATCGAAGTGCAGCGTACCAAGCGTCCCAATGACGAAGAGCATCTGCATGCGGCTGTGGCCCTGGCAGACAAGATCGGCGCGCCGCTGGTGGCAACCAACGATGTGCGCTTTATCAGGCAACAGGACTTTGAGGCTCACGAAACCCGCGTCTGCATTGGTGAGGGCCGGGCACTGGACGACCCGCGTCGCTCCAAGAATTACAGCGATCAGCAGTATCTGAAAAGCGCCGAGGAAATGGCCGAGCTGTTCAGTGACTTGCCTGATGCTTTGGCAAATACGGTTGAAATTGCCAAACGCTGCAATATCGAAGTAAAGCTGGGCACTCACTTTTTGCCCAACTTCCCGATCCCTGATGGCATGACCATCGATGAATATTTCCGCAAGGTGTCATTTGACGGCCTGGAAGAGCGCCTGAGCGTTCTGCTGCCCAAAGACACCACCGAGGATTACGACACCAAGCGTCAGGTGTATGTCGACCGGCTGAATTTCGAACTGGATATCATCATCCAGATGGGGTTCCCGGGTTACTTCCTGATCGTGATGGACTTTATTCAGTGGGCCAAGAGCAATGGCGTACCGGTAGGACCGGGCCGGGGGTCGGGTGCCGGCTCGCTGGTGGCCTATGTACAGAAGATCACCGACCTTGATCCGCTGGAATACGACCTCCTGTTCGAACGATTCCTTAACCCGGAACGGGTATCGATGCCCGACTTCGACGTCGACTTCTGCATGGATGGTCGCGACCGGGTAATCGAGTATGTGGCCGAAAAATACGGACGCAACGCGGTAAGCCAGATCATCACTTTCGGTTCGATGGCCGCCAAGGCGGTAATCCGTGACGTGGCGCGGGTGCAGGGCAAGTCCTACGGCCTGGCGGATCGTCTGTCGAAGATGATTCCGTTTGAAGTCGGTATGACCCTGGAAAAAGCCTTCGAGCAGGAAGAAATCCTGCGCGACTTTATCAAGGTTGATGAAGAAGCGGCCGAAATCTGGGAAATGGCCCGCAAGCTTGAAGGCGTTGTACGTAACGTCGGCAAGCACGCCGGTGGTGTGGTGATCGCACCGACCAAACTGACTGACTTCTCGCCGATTTACTGCGACGAAGAGGGTGGTGGTCTGGTTACCCAGTTCGACAAGGATGACGTTGAGTCTGCTGGCCTGGTGAAGTTCGACTTCCTCGGTCTGCGGACCCTGACAGTGATCGACTGGGCGTTGAAAACCATCAACCGCGATCGCGCCAAGGTCGACGAGCCGCCGCTGGATATCGCCTTTATCCCGCTGGACGACAAGCCGACCTACCAGTTGCTGCAAAAGGCCGAAACCACCGCGGTGTTCCAGCTCGAGTCGCGCGGTATGAAAGAGCTGATCAAAAAGCTCAAGCCCGACTGCCTGGAAGACTTGATCGCACTGGTGGCCCTGTTCCGTCCAGGGCCGCTGCAGTCAGGCATGGTTGATGACTTTATCAACCGTAAGCACGGTCGCGCCGAACTGGCGTACCCGCACTCCGATTACCAGTACGAAGGCCTCAAGCCGGTATTGGCACCCACTTACGGCATCATTCTGTATCAGGAACAGGTGATGCAGATTGCCCAGGTCATGGCCGGTTATACCCTCGGCGGCGCTGACATGCTGCGTCGGGCCATGGGCAAGAAAAAACCCGAAGAAATGGCCAAGCAGCGCGGTGGCTTTATTGAAGGTTGCGCCAATAACAATATTGACGCTGACCTGGCCGGTAACATTTTCGACCTGGTGGAAAAATTTGCCGGTTACGGTTTCAACAAGTCCCACTCCGCTGCCTACGGCCTGGTGTCGTACCAGACCGCCTGGCTGAAAACCCACTACCCGGCGCCATTTATGGCCGCGGTACTGTCGGCGGATATGCACAACACCGACAAGGTGGTGATCCTGATCGAAGAGATTCGCAGCATGAAGCTGCGTCTCGATGCGCCGGATGTGAATGCCTCGGAGTTCAAGTTCACGGTGAACGATGAAGGCCGGATCATTTATGGCCTGGGGGCGATCAAGGGGGTGGGCGAGGGGCCTGTCGAGGCCATTACCGAGGCGCGTCAGGACGGCCCGTTCAAGGATTTGTTCGATTTCTGCGCCCGGGTTGACCTCAAACGTATCAACAAGCGTACTCTTGATGGCCTGATCCGCAGCGGTGCCCTTGACCGCCTGGGGCCGTTTTTCCATGACGAGCCCAAGGCCTGGCAAGCCAACATCGACCAGAACCGTGCGGTGTTGCTGTCGGCGCTGGAAGAAGCGATCAAGGCAGCCGAACAAACTGCGCGCACCCATGACAGCGGGCACGCCGACCTGTTTGGCGGGTTGTTTGTCGAGGCTGATGCGGACGTCTATGCCCACCACCGCAAGGCCAGGGAACTGACGCTCAAGGAGCGACTCAAAGGCGAGAAGGACACTCTGGGCCTGTACCTGACCGGCCATCCGATTGACGAGTACGAGGGCGAGATCCGCCGCTTTGCCCGCCAGCGCATTATTGATCTCAAGCCAGCCCGTGATACCCAGACCGTTGCCGGGATGATTATCGCGTTGCGGGTGATGAAGAACAAAAAAGGCGACAAGATGGGCTTTATCACTCTCGATGACCGTTCGGCGCGCATTGAAGCGTCGTTGTTTGCCGAGGCGTTTCATTCGGCGCAGTCGCTGTTGCAGACTGATGCGATGGTGGTGGTCGAAGGTGAAGTCAGCAATGACGACTTCTCCGGTGGCCTGCGCCTGCGGGTCAAACGGGTGATGAGCATGGAAGATGCACGCACCAGTCTGGCCGAGAGCTTGCGCCTGAAAGTGAACCGGGACGCGCTCAAGGGTGATCAGTTGCGTAATCTGGGCGAGTTGCTGAAAAAACATCGCGGAGCCTGCCCTGTCACCATGGAGTACACGGGCGAAGAGGCCAAGGCCATGTTGCAGTTTGGCGAGACCTGGCGGATCGATCCGGCAGACAGCTTGATTCAAGCCCTGCGTGACCAGTTCGGGCGAGACAACGTCTTCCTCCAATACCGTTGACGGTCAGGGGCCATAGCTGCGCCCTGACCTCGACCTGAATTTTTAATCTCGACCTGAGAGCGCCTGTCCCTTAAGGTAGGCGCGATACAGATCAACCGGCTGCCCCAGCTCGGTTAGAAACGCCAGCAATTGCTGGGTTTCAGACCCTCTGGCATGCTTTGCCGCCGACCCAAGACGGATGCTTATGAACCCGAATTTTCTTGATTTCGAACAGCCGATTGCTGACCTGCAAGCCAAAATCGAAGAGTTGCGCTTGGTTGGTAATGACAATTCGCTGAATATCAGTGATGAAATCTCTCGTCTGCAAGACAAAAGCAAAACGCTGACTGAAGATATTTTCGGCAAGCTGACCAGCTGGCAGATTGCCCGTTTGGCCCGTCACCCGCGTCGTCCCTACACGCTGGACTACATCGATCACATCTTCACCGAGTTCGATGAGCTGCATGGCGACCGCCACTTTGCCGATGACGCTGCCATTGTTGGCGGTATTGCCCGTCTGGACGATCAGCCAGTGATGGTGATTGGTCATCAGAAAGGCCGTGAAGTGCGTGAAAAGGTACGACGCAACTTCGGTATGCCGCGCCCTGAAGGCTACCGCAAGGCCTGCCGTCTGATGGAAATGGCCGAGCGCTTCAAGATGCCGATCCTGACCTTTATCGACACGCCGGGTGCTTACCCGGGTATCGACGCCGAAGAGCGCAACCAGAGCGAAGCCATTGCCTGGAACCTGCGCGTCATGTCGCGCCTGAAAACCCCTATCATCGCCACCGTTATCGGCGAAGGCGGTTCGGGCGGTGCATTGGCCATTGGCGTGTGCGACCAGTTGAACATGCTGCAGTACTCGACCTACGCGGTGATCTCGCCGGAAGGTTGCGCCTCGATTCTGTGGAAAACCGCCGAAAAAGCGCCGGACGCAGCTGAAGCCATGGGTATCACTGCAGAACGTCTGAAAGGCCTGGGCATCGTCGACAAGGTGATTGGCGAGCCATTGGGCGGCGCGCACCGTGACCCGGCTGCGGCTTCTGCGAGCATTCGTGCCGATCTGATTTCCCAGCTCGACATGCTCAAGAAGCTGGATCACGAAGCCCTGCTCAAACGTCGTTATGATCGTTTGATGAGCTACGGTCTCTGATACCTGATTAAAACCGGCCCTCACCCCAACCCTCTCCCGGAGGGAGAGGGAGCTGATTGGTGGTGTTCTCGCTACCGCGTGCGGTCAGTCCCCTCTCCCTCCGGGAGAGGGCTAGGGTGAGGGGCTTTTAATGGCTGACATGTCAACTCTACTTCTGCAAGCCCTCGGCCCCTGGCGCAACGCCAAGGCCTGGCACGTCGCGCTCTCCGGCGGACTCGATTCCACTGTTCTGCTGCACCTTCTCGTTCAATTACGTAAAACCCACTCATTACCGCCTATCACCGCTGTCCATGTGCATCATGGCCTACAGGCGGCGGCCGATGCGTGGCCAGCCCATTGTCAGGCACTGTGTAAGGGGCTTGGAGTGCCCTTGCAGGTGATTGCCGTGCAGGTGCAGGCGGGCGCAAGTGTCGAGCGTGCAGCGCGGGATGCGCGCTATCAGGCGTTTGCGGCGATCAGCGGTGCCGGGGAGGTGCTGCTGCTCGGGCAGCATCGCGATGACCAGGCTGAAACCCTGTTGTTTCGCCTGTTGCGCGGGGCGGGGGTCAG
>NZ_WIWL01000183.1:0-51833 GCF_009600105.1 Pseudomonas sp. FSL R10-0056 | reverse complement strand
CTGGTTGCTCATGGCACCTCCTAATGGGCCTCATTTTAAGGCTTGGAGGTGTCTACGAAACTAGGGGCGATTCACAAATGCGGGGCTTTTTGTTGGAGCAGAAGAATGACGCCCGTTTTTCGCATCGTTGCCGATGGCAGCGATATCACCCGCCTGGCACGGCAGCACGACTGCGCGGCCAAGGTCGCGGACGGCCTGCCGCCGATGCATACCGATCGGCATATCCACCCGAACAAGACCGCCGCCGAACAGGCAGCCAAGGCGTGCTTGGCGGCGTTCAACCGCTCGACGGCGGGTGTGCGGCTGGAAATGCCCGGGCGATCTGATCTGTTCGCCGAACGGATGATCAACCCCCAAGGCGTCAAAAACGGGCTCGATGGCGAGTATCTGGTGGACTCCCGGGAGCAGGTATTCACCCAGTCTGGCTGGTCGACGACGATCGAGTATGCTGTTCACTCAAGGGATTTCTGCCCGCTCCCACACTTGAGCAGCGTTGCTCTTAAGTGAACTGCATTGCGCCTTGTGCGGGCTTTTTCATGAGGGCAACTCATGTCGATTACCCAGCAACAACTGCTGCAGATTCCCCCCAACGCCGGCCCGGTTGCCGGCGTTTCTGTGCCGTTACCTGCACGTTATACCCGTCGCTGATTGAGCGCGACAAGGACGGAGACGGCTGGCATCTCACTCCAAACTCGCAGGTGACGTACAAGGGTGAAGGGTCGACCGCCAAAACCCATTACAACAATAGCCACTTCGAAGATCTCAATGACCATCCACCAGCGCAGCTTTATCCCGGTATAGACGTTTTATAAAAAGGAGCAGTTCGGTGGATATCAGAAAGTACTGGTTAACGCTCGGCGAACGAGCATCAGAAGACCTGTTCGCATGGTCGGCGTTTGTCGCGCAAACGGAATTCCTGTGGCAAGACGCTACTTTGGTCCAGGACGCCGTCGCTTGGCAGGCTCTTTGGTTCGAACTGGAGATAATCAACGGGCTTGCGTTGGCCCAATGGGACGATCAGGGAAGGCCGGATGATTGGTCATGCGCCTGGAACAAAGACTATCGAAAAGATGCGGCTGCACTGGCGACTGAACTGGCAGCCATGGTTTGCGATGCAGATTTATCTGCCGTCTGATCCAGGCCGCCTGGCATCATCAGTCGGATCTGCCACTGGAATCAGGCGTGAAGGACTACGACATTTTTTTACTTCGACACGGATCTGTCCTGGGAGGCCGTGAGCGACGTTATTGTCCGTACCCGGCAGCTTTTCCAGGATCTGGACGCAAAGGTCGATATCAAGAATCAGGCCCGTGTCCATCTCTGGTACGGCGAATGCTTTGGCAGGGCTTATCCTCGGCTTGAGTCGGCGAAGCACGGAATTGAAAGGTATCTCGTTGCGGGTACCTGCATTGGTCTGGACCCTGGCACGGGTGAGGTGTATGCGCCTTATGGGTTGGATGATGTCGCAATGGGTTATTTGCGACCCAAGCCCAAAAATATCCAGCCTGACTTGTTCCATCAAAAAGCTACAAGCTATCAGTTGCGCTGGCCGTGGTTACGGATCGTTTAGTCCAGAGCATATGGCTAGGTGGGTTCGGCCCACGGTTTGATGCCCATGGTTGGCTCTCCTGACGGCTAAATTGGACTACAATCTGCCTATACACAGCTCGAGGAGGCTCAGTTCAATGGCAGTCATCAGCCTTGAGGCCAATAAAGCCTACGCAGTCAAAACGCGCCAATCCAACTATGCGGCCAGCCTTCGTCTTGAAGGGGCAAAGGGACTATTGCCGCCACCGAGCGCGAAACTGTCTTCGCATGAAGACGTACTGAAGTCTTTTACCACGACAGGGGCGTGATGTCAGATAACTACGGAGTTGGTGAAGAGTCCTATTGTTGTCTTGGCTAGCTCCTTTATTAAAGTCGAATGACTTACTTTGAATCTTTAATTTTCAAAGTGATCCATGACTCATGTGGCCTTTGAACATGTTCATGGCCTAAAGCAGCCCTTCAAGCCAGCCTTGGCGGCTTGGAAATTTAGACAGTGATGGAGTGTTTATGAAGAATAAAATGAATAAAAAGCATTATTTCACTCTTTTTCTTGTGCTGTTCGCAGTGTTTAGTTTTCTAATGGTTAACTGGGATCAGTCATTGTGAAATGGGGAGTTATCAATCTTGTCGCCTCAATCAATCCCAGGCACTACGCAGGGTTAATTGCGAATGAAGTACGTGATCGATAAACAAAAATTTCAGGGCGACTGAAACGTCAGCCCTGAAAGTAGATAAAAATAAACTGACTCAATTTTCGTTTGCAGACGGTCAATAATTTTATTATTTATTTGGCTGGTATCTTCAGCGGGCTCAAACCTAAATTCGTACAGAAATCAGTTTTCGGCGCAGGGCCTACTGGGGCTTTTTGATGATTAAGCTGAGCCTGGAACATTCTCCACTCACGGGCAATAATCGAGAAAGGGACAAAGATACTCACCCTCTTGGCACCTCTTAAACCGGACTGAGCAGCAATATCGTGCGGTGTGACCGAGTAGTAACCGGCATTAATACCCACAACACTGCCGTCACTGCCGATGACCGGCCCTCCCGACATCCCTTTGATCAGTGGGCCATCGTGGATGCCATAAAGGTCACCGCTATTTTCCTTTAAGTTGAGGAAGGGGGTTTGATACACCTTGCCCTTGCCCGTGGTGGTCATGATATAGGGGCTCATCCCAACAGCAGTTACGTCCTCGCCCAGACAGGGGGCGCGCCAGGAAGGAAGGTGGCCGTCTGCTTTGTGCTTGATAAAGGCAAGGTCACAGCCTGTACTGCAGGTGTAGGCGACATCGGGCAAGAATGGAGTATGTCGGGTCGTTACGGCGTAATCCTCGTTCCACTGCACGGCCGAGGCCGTATAGAGAAAGGGGGCTGGAAAGCCTGAGTAGACGACAAAGTATGAGTCATTAACGGGGCCCGAAAAATCAGGTTTTACGAAGCCGTTGCATCCTGCGGTGGAAAGTGCTACCAACAAGATACAGGTTATTTTGATCATTATAAATTATCTGCTCATAGAAATAATGCAGTCGAGTATGATTGTCAGTAATTTGACAGCGTAGGTGATAGCGCCTAATTATTTGTTTTAGTGGCAGCTGCATTACTTATAGTCGAGTTTTTAATAATGCGAATTACTAATTGATTTCTGGAGTACCCATGCCCGGTAAAACGCTGCGCTTGCGGATAGTCAGTGTCTCGGCGCAGAGTGCTGAGACAGGACACTAGATGGCCCGGGCAGATCGCATTCTGACTGAAAATGGCCGCTCGCTCTCAGCATGACTTTTATAGAAGCGTAAACCCGGTTGATGGCTATACGCCGCGTACCCTCAAGGCTTGCTCGCAAAGCGCCGAGCTGTTTATCCGCATGGTCTCTGTGCGGCGCGAGTAAGGAGGCACGCCTGAGCCTGCCCGCGGCTTTATCCCTGGGCTTGGCGGTCAGTGGCAGCAAAGCGCAGCCCACTACGGCGGTGATCGGAGCCTGCGAAAGCGCGGCCAGAGCCAAGTCCCCCCCAACCTGCAGATAGTGCAGTGGTGCCGGGAGTCATACGGCATTACTCAGGAAGGTGACTTATTCGCTCATCAGTCGGAAGAACGGCTCGTTGCGAAGGGCAATGCTTTGCTCATAACTGCCTTCGCGATCACTGCGTAATTCATTTCGATAGCTGGTGAACTGCCAGTGGCAAGGGCGAACGTCAGAGTCCGGGTGCTGCCCGGGTTGTATATTGTGTTCGGTCATGACCGACTCCAATCGTTCCACAAAATGACGAATGCTGTGCAGAGCGTTTGCAGTGAATCGAGAATCTGCTGTATCCGGTTTTACATATAGAGTGAATTGAGCGCCCTGGCTCACACGTGCTTGTGGTTTTACCCTTGCCATATCGGTGACCTTCCATTGATCAAACGGGCAATCTTCGGAAAACAATAGCGGCGCCAATGCATTGAAAGCCCGTGGCACCTCTTGCTGTTTCACACTGAGGTGGAATTTGTCGCCGTCAAAAACACCGGAATACTGACCCTGCTCACGATTGGCATGGATAAATGCATCTAAACCACTGTTGTTTTGCATATACCCATTGTGTGATGTGATAAACCCATTTTGCTGCATGGTTGAGTAGTTATTGGCATGCGCGGCTTCTCTGAAGTGAGGCGCCGGGGCATGCCTGATTTGCGCTTTCAGCTGATCAAAATTCAAATGCAAATAGGTTTGTGTCGACGCTTTCTGAGGGGGCGTAGTTGAAAGGCTGGGCGGTAACGCAGGAATGCTCAAAAACAAGTTGGGGCGAATACTGGGCATAATTTATTCTCTGCAGACATCGTTAAATAACATCCAGAATTCTGCAGATCATCCAACAGGTGAGTCATTCAAAAAAAGCGCCAAGGGTCGGCGGACTAATCCGGTGTCGCTGTAGTACCTTCAGTCATATGGCTTGTCGATCGACATGGAGCAGGCCAGGTTTAAGCCTGGACACACTCAGAACAGCCGCCCCTGTGCCAGATCATCCTGACGGGCGCTGACCACAGGCCTGGACGCTAAATAGCGCAGAAACGCCGCTGGCGACTCAGTGGCCTGCTCGAGGTGGTTTCTCTGTTGCAGGGAAGCGAACAGCGCAACCGAGTAAGCCTGGCAATTAATGGATTTTTGCGGGTTGAACTCAATGTCGGTGAACGCAGAGTATTCGGACAGTTGATCCGCCAGGTCTGTCCGGTGTTTCAGCGCGCTGATATACAGCCAGTCATAAAACCCTGTTTGTGGTTCCAGTGGCCATTGCACGTTGGCGAAATCAAAGCCTGTGAGCCTGCCAGAAGCACGTAGTCGCTCATCACGCTTTGCCTCGCGAGAGGTCATTGCATAGATATCGGTGAAAGGGCCGCCTTGTTCGAACACCTTGCTGCCCTGGAAAGCGCATTCGACACTCAAAGAATGGCCAAGCAGAGAGTGAGTAAAGGACAGATTGAAAGCGCTGAGGGCTGCGCCCAGTGGTTCTGTGGACTTGCTGGACACCTCCAGCACTTTATCGATGCCGGGTAATGCATGCGCTGCCTGATGCAGTGCGCCGATGGATTTTTGCTTCTGGGACAGGCTCAAACCGGCAAACCATTGGAAATCCAGGGTTCGTGTACTCACCAGTGCTTGCCCTGCAAGGTCAGGGATAAAAACGGGTCTGCTGGCCATCAATAAGTCCATCCAGTTTTGCGTGCATAAGCTCTGGCGCCGAGAAAGCCACGGCTCTCAGTGTGTAGGTGCGCAGGTTTGCCTGCTAAGCAGTCTTTATACGTTTGCAGGCTGTGCGGGTCACTGAAAACCACGCCGTTGATAAGCTCGGGCGGCAGTGTATCGAAGACTAAAACCTCGGCTTGCACATCGGTAGGGTCGTAGGGCAACAGTCTGCTTTCTTCTCGAGAGGGCAGGTGGCTCAGCGGCATAAACAGGTTGTCGAAGGCTGCCAGGGTTTTAAGGTCACCGAGGGAGCGTTGGCGAATGCGGTGATCTGCAGCATTGTGATTGCAGAATGCCGTATCCAGAGACCATAAAACGCTGCGATCAACCACCAGTACAGCCCAGCCTTGCTCGGGGCTTTTCCAGCGGTAACGGGCGAACATTTTGTCATTGGGATGGCCGATAGACAGGCAAATGGCATGGGGCTGCCCCTCAAGACGTAAATGATCGTTAAACCTGAAGTCGATCTGTTGGTCATTCAGGGCCGTGATGGAGCACAGGCCATGCTGCATGATCGAAGGCAGGTTTTCGACGCGGGTGAAATGAACCAGATAGGGGAGTTGCAGCGCGCGCACGCGTGTCTCGAGCTCCTATTTGAGCAGGCGTCTAGGGAAATAGCCTATTGATACAGGGCTGAGCAACACGGGCGCGTGACCATCAGCCGTTGACGCCTGCACCTTGCCCAGTACCGCGCCGAACGTAAGACGCGCTGGGGGTTTGTGGGCCTGCGCCGCTGTGCGGGAAATGCACTCCCAGGTCTTAAGGCCGCCCATCTTGCACAGCTCATCAGCCATGGCTGTGCGAAGGGGCACGTTAGCCCAGACTTGCTCAACAATATCGCTGAAAAACTTGTCCCGCTCGCTTTGCAGCTGGCGCTTTTTGGCCTCTATGGCAATCGCCAGAGGGGTATCAGCCTCCCCGAGTGCGCGGGAAAAATCGGCAAGCCTCCACTCAGGTGCAGGCGTGGCCACGGCGACGCTGGTACTGGGCTCGAGCGCTTTGCTGTACATGGCCTGCGCTTGCAGAAAGTGCGCCCAACCTTGCTCGCCATGTTCCTGGCGCCAGGCCGCCAGCTTTAAAGTAGCTTGCGCGCGCTCCAGGGCCTTTTCCGTGCCAAGTTTCTCAGTGAACACCACGGCTGCGAGCGAGGCAGTGGCATTTTCAACCTCAAGGCTCAAGCAGACCGAGGCATTAAAGGACGAGACTGCAGTGTTTAGCGTATCGAGTGAACGAAGAAAAGCGCCCCCCGCAGGCGGACTTTCAATGGGCTTCTCGGCTGCAGGCGCTGTGGCAGGCGCCTGCGCGATGGTGTTTTTTTTGCGCCTAAAAAACCAATAACAGGCCCAGATAGTTATCAGCTGGAGCAGGATTAAACCAGGGAGAAACGCGTTTGCAAGGGTAAATAAAGACCATGCAGCACAGGCAATAACCAATGACTTTTTACCGACGAGGCTCGCGAGGTAAAGAGTAAAAATAATTAAAATCTGAAAATAAAGAATGGCCATCCATTGCACCTGACGAACAGTGTGAGGGTTGCCCTCGGCACCCAGAGTTATAGAGGGGGCCAACTGCCGGCAAAACTGCTGGCGTGGATAACCGGCAGTGGTTAATCGACAAGCTCCGGGGCGGCCTGTGTAACAGTTTTTGCCGTGGCCTGTGGAACGGGCTCAGGTGTAGGGGGAATAGCCTGGGTATAAGGCGTTAGATCCGCCGATTGCCAGCGCTCGAGCCGCTGCATTTTTGCCCTGAGCCACAGCCAATAGCTCAAGCTCAGGAGCGCAACCCCCGCTCCGACCTGCAGGCTGAGGGTTTCCAGCAAGGGCACACCCTTTTGCGCATTGGCGCCATACCAGGACAGCACAGGGATCGCCAGCAAGGCCCAGGTGGCGAACCAGGCCAGCAGACCGGCAAGCAAGGTTCTGAACAGCATTTTGTAAGGGCTGCTGATTGCGCGATTGCGCAGCACGTTGTGTGGATGGCCGGACGGCTGTACAGCAGCGATAACCAGCGCTTTATTGAACCCCGGAGCGTAAAACCAGACCCGGCTTTTGGCACTGCGGTCAGCGCCCATCAGGTGGTGATAAAGCTTATGGGTCATGGCCAGGCGCTTGGCCGTGCGCCCATTAATGCGCGCAGTAAACTCATCACGGTGAAAGTCTATTTGTTTAAGATCGCTTATTGCGCAGTCCGTATAAAAGAACTTCGGCACACAAAACATCCTGTTTGGGTGGGGGTTGCTTATCAGGTGATATCATATCGCCATGCATGTTGTATGTCGAGGAGGTGGGGTTGTTTTGTTGTGTGGTTAGAGTGGGATAATTGGAGGATATATTGACGCCAATTAAATGGCTGTCCGCTGGGTCTATGAGTAAGCCATAAATGATGGGGTTTTAACTTTATGCGTTGGGCTAAATAAATCTGAAGCGCAGCAGCGGGGTGGGTGGCGTTTTAAAATAGAGGATTAGGAGCGCTTAGCAAACTCCTTCCCGGGGGCGCTCCTCGGAATCGCTGCACACCACGGCTATCGCAAGCCTCGTCAAAAGGACGACATGTAGATCCCGCTCAAGATAGTGCCGACAGGCATGAAAAAATGACGTTGGCATGATGTCCTGAGAAATACGCCCGCTAAATCTATTAGCCTTTTAATAGATATTCCGACTGCAGCTCATAGTGCGGGTTGGGAGAGCAATTTAAATGCGAAACACACCGAAACCCATGTTTTATTAAAAAATACCACCCAATGAATCCGGAAGCTTGACCCTGGCCCACTACATGACCACCCCGCACACTAATGTGCAAGTGCTTCATTTTACAGTAGAACTTTGTACTCTGTGCAATCGCCGATCAACTGCAGAGCCCCACGGCCCGCTTGGGCTGCAGATTCGTTTGCAGTACATCCGGATTTGCACAAAAAAAGGCGTAAGGCCCGTATGCGGGAGGGGGATAAGGGCTTTTTTCAGGTTGTATTTATTCATATCGCCCTTATTTTCGCTATCGCGCTGCGTTTTATGCCAATCACTGGCGTACATACTTACCTGTCAATCCCCGCGTACAAAAAACCTCCATTAAGGGAGCAGGTCTCCGCGAGCTATGTTAGTGGCTGAAACGCTTTCATAACACGACGCTTCAACGTATTCTTACTCTGTGCCCGACACGCTGTCTGCTCGGTCGAGTTTGTGGATGGTTTCAAAACACCTCTTGACTGCGGCGATTCGTCGACGTAGCGCATGACTAACTAGTAGAATGCTACATTGCTCAATCCATAATGAGACTTTGAGGCTGTAAATGAGTACAATTCTATATATAAAAAGCGACTTGTTTAGATATCACGGCAATTATAAACTTACGTCATTCCTGAAGTCGTTCTTTTTAAATCGATCATTCATATATAGTTTTTGGTTTCGACTCTCCAGACATCAAAACCCTCTGGTTAACAGATATGCAAAATTTATCCTGAAGCTTAAATCATTGAAGTATGGCATTCAGATTCCGCCACACACAGACATTGGTTATGGGCTTTATATTGGTCACGGCATGGCAGTTATAATTAACCCTACAGCAATAATCGGCAATAACTGCAATATATCTCAATTTACAACGATTGGGAGTAATCACGGTAAAGCAGCAGTCATAGGTGATAATGTCTACATTGGCCCTAATGTGTGTATTGTGGAGGACGTAACAATCGGCAATAATGTTACTATAGGTGCCGGAGCGATAGTTGTTAAAGATATACCAAATGACGCTACATCCGTTGGCTCACCATCAAAAACAATCAATTATGAGAATCCTGGACGATATATACAAAACAAATGGCAAACACACTAGGTATCCTGTCTCGCAATTACTGATCCTTTTTGACGGCGTCTGTTGTCGTCATGCTGCGTTGCCGCTCCTCCCCATAGCCAACTATGAGTCGTCGCGGCGCCTTGCTTGACAACAACAGCCACTCGTCAAAAAAGGATCGTATTTGTGAGACAGGACACTAGTGTGCAGTCTCTGAAATAAGATCTCCACCTGACTGGCTATCTTGTGCAGTCAGCCAGCACTCGGAGATTGCTCGTGAACTCTCAAGACATCATCCTCGCTCCAGAGGAGTTTGCCGAACTCAGCCGTCAGGTCAGATCTGTCACCATTCACCAACGTGATGGTAGTCGAGCGCGTGTAATTTTATTAGCCGCGCAATGTTGTTTGCGTATCGAAATAGCGCGCTTGGTGAGGTTTTCATTGCGCTCAGTGACAAGAGCTGTGCAGACAAGCCAGGACGTGGAAAACCCTCCTCGTTACCAGCAGATGCTTTGGCCCGTGTGGTCGAGCAAGTGGTTAAACCGTCCATTGGACAACTTCGCTGGAGTTGCCGAAGCATGGCGCGAGCCGCAGGTACTTCACCGGCCAGTGTCCAGCGTATATGGGCTGCGATGAGAAGAGCCAGGTTCAGGCGCTTGAACGTACCCATCCTGGTTTGCCTTTGGGCATCGGTCATATCCGCACGCAATCACACGATTTTGTCTGGCACGGCACGGTCACTTTGTTCACTGCGCTGGACTATCTTCAGGGTCGCTTGATCAGCACCATCGAATCGCAGCATCGACATAAGGAGTGGCTGGAATTTCTGAAAAAATCGAGAAACGCCCAAGGGTTTCACTGGCGAGCAGGGTCAATAATTCTGAGGTAGCACACTGGAGTGACTTCCAGTCGGTCTGTGGCATGTTTAAATAGTATGTTAAGAAGCTATCCTTTGTTTTTCACGATAGAAGCAAGGGTTCAAGATAGATGGTTTCACTGTTTAGTTATTTTTTTGATAAGGTTGCTTGTCACAAGCTCTTTAAATTCTCGGATAACGGTTGCAGATGAAAAGTAAATAGTCGTGATATATATCAATAGGCAAGTGCTGGCCACTGCAATCATATTCAGTATTTCACTGGATGAGGTAAAATAGTAACGCGCGATCCAGCCGGCGAGCACCATTGGCGCGACATGGAGCGTAGGAATTAAAATGCTCCTCAGGTAGTCTATTCCTTTGACGCCAATGCTTGGCCTTAACAAGAAAAAATACCCGCAGATTGCATTCATCACTTGAATGATTAAAAAGCCATAGACGATACCTATCAGCCCTGCTTTATGCCCAAGTAACCAAGTGAGTGGTATGCCAACAATGAGTTTGGCAACACCGAGATATAAATTTCGGTACATCTGTGCTTTGACTAAAAGCACTGAAATGACTGGGGTGTCTAGGGATCTAATAGCGCCTGCTGCGCAGAGTACCTGGACGACGGGGACGATAAACTGCCATTTAGAATCAAAAAAAACATCGATCAATGATGGTGCAATAATCATCATGCCAAGTAACATTGGAAAGTTAATCATGGCTGAGTAAGTCGTTATTTTTAATAAGGCCGATCGTAACTTTGAGTCATCGCCTCCGATTTTTGCTAATGCAGGGAATAATGTATGTGAAAGCACGGGGTTGAGTTTTTCGAATAAACCAATGCTAATGCTGTAGGCGATATTATAGCCGCCTATGGCGGAGAGGCTAATCAGTCGGGACATCAATACGGGATAGGTATTAATGCTAACCTGGTTGATCATGGAGTCGATAACGAGTTGTATGCCATAACGGAAATGTTTTTTTACTGCGGAAAGCCGGAATTGTAAGTCGTAAGTTCTTAGTAGTCGTGCGGCATAAGTGGAGAGAAAAGTGTTTGCTGTTGCACTAATCAGAAATGCCAGCGCTATGCACCAAGGTGAGCGATAGATCCAGGCGAGTAGGACAACAGATACAAAGTTGATAAATGTGCTGGCGATTGTAATTTTTGCAATCGCGCCAAAATTCATCTCGCGGGTGAGTAATGCTTTAGCTTGCAAGCCAAATGATGAGATCACAAACCCGATAGACATTATTTTTATTTGGGTTGCTAGCATGTCGTCAGCTTTGAACAGACCTGCAATTTGCTGGCTGAATATAAGTGCTATCAAACAAGCAATAACGCCTAGCGCGATATTGATTACATACAGTGAGGAAAGTTCAATTTTTTCTAGTTCTTTGCTGCGGATAATTGAGTTGGATATTCCGAAGTCAAGCAGTACGGTAAAAAAGGTACTAATTATCAACGCGGCACTGATGATTCCATAATCTTGTGTAGTTAATAAATGAGACAGGAGCCACAGCGAGATAAGCCCAAAAATACTAGACAGCACGGTAGCAAGTAGATTCCACTTCACGGCAAGGACTGTTTTTTCTCGTAAACTCATTACTATCCCAAATAAGTATAGGTTGCGAAATGTATAAAAATGGTTGGCGCGCTATTATAAATAGTGACTGCATAACGAGATCGAAGGCTAGTCACTGCAATCCTCGTCTGATATGCGGTATTTGAGAGTTGGTATGTATAGTTAGTAAATATCTTTTGAGATCAAAGTCAGCGGGGTCTTGATCATGATTTTTATATCGAGCCACAGTGACCAGTTGTTGATATAGTCGAGGTCGATTTCAACCCGTTTCTGCATTTTTTCAATGGTGTCGGTTTCGCCACGGCAACCGCTGATTTGCGCCAGGCCGGTAATGCCGGGTTTGATCCGGTGGCGGGCCATATAAGCGTGAATCTTGCCGGTGTAATAGTCGTTATGGGCAACGGCGTGAGGACGTGGTCCCACTAATGCCATATCGCCATGTAACACATTGAACAGTTGCGGCAGTTCGTCCAGCGAAGTGCGGCGGATAAAGCGGCCAACAGCGGTGACGCGTGAATCGTTGCGGCTGGCTTGTTTGACGTGTTTATCATCATGAACTTGCATGGAGCGGAACTTCCACACTTTGATGACCTTGCCATTCCAGCCATGGCGATGCTGTTTGAACAGAATCGGGCCAGGGGACGATAACTTCACGGCAATGGCAATCGCTGCAAGCAACGGGCTCAGGCAGATAATAGCGGCCAGGGACAGCGAGCGCTCCATCAAGGCCTTGCTCAAGGCAGCAGTTGGATAGCTGGTAAGCGGGCTTTCATTCAAATGGATAGCCGGGCGGCCGCCAATTTCACTGACCGAATGGTTAAGCAGCATCATGCTGTCCAGGTCGGGTACCCAGACAACGTCGACGTTCAAGTCAAGCAGGTCGATATAAAGTGCTTCAATACGCTGGGCTTCTTGCAGGGACAAGGAAATATAAAGTCGGCGGATATTATGTTCAGTAATCAGTGAGCGTAATTGGGTTAGTTCTCCCACAATAAGTGGGGAATTGGTGGTGTCTTCAAAGGGCGAAGCGCTGACTACCCCAACCAGCGGAAAATGATTTTGCTGAATAAAGCTGTCGGCCAGTTTCAGGGCAACACCATCAGAACCAATAATAAGGCTGTTGTAATGATGGTTATTGCGCTGGTGATAGAACCTGGACAGGCGATGCAGGATCAAATAGGGCGGCAGTTGAATCAGAAAGCCCAATGTGGCCCAGCTGATCAGGGTTTCCCGGGAAAACAGTTCGCCGGATTTGGTCACAAAGCCGATGGTGCTCAGGCATGCCAGGGTCAAGGTCCATCCCAGAAACAAGCGGATGCAGCCATTAAAAAGAGTGTGCCTTTTATAGTAAACATGGGTGGCGGAATAGGCGGGCACGGATACAAGCAAGGTCAGCACGGCGAGGATGCGGTAATGGAAATCGATGGTGCCAAATTTGGTGTAGACCAGTGCCATCAACAAGGCGCTGACAAAGGCCATGGCGACAGCCCACTGCCCCCAAAAAGTCAGCCCTCTGGCCACGGTTTTACGATCTAAACGTGTATGAATCAAGGTAGCAGCCTTGTGATAAGTACTTGACTATAGGGTGGTAACTGACAGGAATAAATCACAGCACTCTTCCATGTGCAGGCGTTATGTGGCGCTATATCTGAAAAGGCATTGGCCACACGAAACGTTGATAATAAAGGTTATCAGTAGCAAGGGTTCGACGTTTTATAACAATGTGTTATTCGAGTGTTATTTTCAATAGAGCAAAAAACGATGGCGTGCAGTGATGTCGATATAATAGCTAACTGCCGCTATCTATTAGTTGTGTGATTGCTTTATGCCATTTATTTGGCAATTTGCACATCTTGTACCAGGCAATAACCACGATTACGTACCGAGCGAAACAGGCGCTCACCAAATACACTTTTGAACTTGTTCTGCAGTCGGCTCAGGCACATTTCCAGGCCACTATAGCTGTATGTGTCTTTGTTGATGCCGATAATAAGTTCCTGCTTGCTGCAAATGCGTTCATCTTTTTGGGTCAGTGTCTTGATCAGCAGCGACTCAATGGCGGTAAGCGGAATGCATGAGGTGTTGTTGCACAGATGTTGTGCCACAGAGCAAAACAACCAGGTATCAGGGCTGTCTGAATACTGTGCAGTGGAGGCAAGAGCTGGAGAAGTCGGGGTCGTTTTCAAAGTAGGAATAACAGTCAGGCCCATGGAATAGGGGTGGGTTTTCAGCAAGTAAGGTTTTCTTGCCGTTATCTGGCTGGCTACTTCGGGCACATACGGGTGTGCAACTGCCAAGCCGCGTTGCTCATTGATCCAGCTACCCCAGGGCGCCAGGTGTGGTGTACGCCACAACGGATTGCTGCGCTCGCAGGCCTGCTGGCTCGTAGCGCGTGGCTTATGGGGTGCGCAGTGCAAGCCATAGGCATAGGCAATCGAACTGTTATTGGCTGAGGGTATATAAGCTGAAAATCTAAGTGTTACCTTCATGCTTCAACGTCTCCATTCGTCGGTGTCAGGATGATGCCAGGTGGCGAACTACAACGGTCTGCAGCGCAGCTCATGAAGTAATAGTTTTATCGAGCGGTTATTCCAGGATGGTGCCCCGGCGTAGTCGATAACCGAAGGCGCGAACACTAAAGATCAATTCCAGATAATAGGCTTTTTTAATCTTGGTTCTTAAGCGGCTAATAGTTTTTTCCAGGGCCCGCGGGTCATAAAATACAATATTGGGGTCCAGTGTTTTAGCGATACTGTCCTGGCTCAGCACATGCTGCGGTGCTTTTACAAGAGCATCGATAATAGTCATTTCGGTATATGAAATTTCAATTTTGCGAGTGGCGCTGCACAATAAAAGTCGTGTGCGGTCAAGGGTCAGTCGGGTGTTGGTAGCCCAGTGAGAATTCTCGAAAGTACGTGACAGCAATGCCTGCTTTTCCAGCGGATCAACCGGTAACTTAATACAGTGGTCAGCGCCGGCAAGATAATAATTGATACTGCTAAACGACTTGTTATGGGTCACCAGTATATAAATACAGGCGGCCTGATTGATTGTGCGGATATGCTTGAGCAACTCCAGGCTGTCATTAACGGCTTCAGGAGCATTAACCTCAATAAAAACGGCTTCTGTGCTACTAAAATTACAAGCCATATTCGCCAGGGTATCGCAGGCGTCAAGATGCCTCACCTCAGCAGTGACAAGTTGTTCTATATCATCGACCAGCGCTTTGCTGTGGACAAAATTAAGCGCTTTGGGGGCCTGAAAATCGGTATTCCATCCTGCGGCAAGCATATCACCTAACCCAAGTACTTAGAGGCTGTAGGATTTTGCCATATAAGCCAATACTTAAGCAGACATTTTATAACATTTGCCACATTTAGTGTTATTTTCACTGGCAATTTTTCAGCTTATAAATATCGAAGGTCGATTTGTCGAGATGAACCGCATTGCCGGTAGCAATAATAGCCTGCGCTACCATTGTTGCACAATTTATTCAATAGTGACTGGCATGGCGCGAGCAGCACCATGCCGCTGCCAGACCGAGGGCCACCCCGGCAGTATTGGCAAGCGCATCGTAAAACGACGCCGTGCGCAAGGGCATAAGGGCCTGGGCATATTCAATCAGCAGCCCTGCCAGCACGCAGCCAATGGCGAGCCAAACTAGCCGGATATGCAAAAATGCAAGGCGGCAACTGAATGCCAGGGTAAAAAAGCCAATAAAGTGGTGCAGCTTGTCTTCCTGGGCAAAAACCTGCGGAATTGGCCGCGCGCGCAAACCGGTAAACAGCAGGCCTGCGCACACGGCCAGAAACAGCAGTGCGCGCAGCCAGAAGGGCAGATCAACCAGGCGTTGAATCAGCTGCCTCACTCGGTGATCTTCTCGAAGTTCTCATAGAAGGCATCACGATTGCGGCCATCGGTCATGGTGTGCAGCGAGTACTGGCGATGCAGCATGGCGCCACCGTCTCGCGTCAGCGGTGCCCAGGCGATATTGGCGCGGCTCATGGTCGACACACTCATCATCTCGTCGAACGGAATCGAGATATAGATGCCCTTGTCGAAACTACCTTCGCCATATTCTTCACTGGATGCCGTGGTGCGGGTTACCCAGCCACCGAACTTCACCCCATTGGTAAACTCGCGGGAGATATCGATGGTGGTACCCCAGTCCCGGGCCAGATAACGACCTACGCTGACTGCGGCGTCCAGATCGAACGGCAGCTTGGTGTAAGAGGTGATATGACCGGTTACTGTCCGGTAGTCACGCAGGCCAAAGCCCTGGTCAAATTCCCGTTGGCGTACATAGTTTAGATCGGCGCCGATCGACCAGCGTTCACCCATGGGGCGATACAAGAGTTCGCCACCGACACCGGCATACATCGACTCAAGATAACCACCATAGACCATGCCATACAGATCCTGGTCCAGGCGTTTTGCCTTGTTAAGTTGTAAGGCGGGCATGGTGATATCGGAGGTGGTGACATATTGGCGCAAGTCAGTACGTACGCGCGGCATATTGCTGGGTGCGTCATAGGTGAACTTGTCGAAATTGTTCAGCAGGTTGACGCTGACCCCGCCACTGGCCCATGTATTTGGGGTAAAGCGATATTGCCCTTCAGCATAGGCGCTGATCTGATACAGCAGGAAACCGTCAGGCCCGCCCAGATTTTGCTGGTAGCCCAGACCAAAGCCATAGGTAAAGGGGTCAGGTTTTTGCTGATACAGGGTTTTGTCATAGTGGGCCGTAGCGCGATTGACCTCTGTGGTTCGGTGCAGGTTGACCAGATCCTGTTCTTTATTGACCACGTCGCGAAAGGTCGAGCGCGGGACGCTGATTTCTTCCACTAGCATGTCATAACGCTTGTTGACCATGGTGAACCACTGGATCTGATCGTTGGCGGTATTGTCCAGAATGCGGCTGGCCCGGCCTGCGCCCTTGGCGGTGTAGAAGTATTTGGATTGCTCGCCATATACCATCAGTTCAGAGTCGCGCTGGGCAATACGTTCAACTTTATAGCCCGCGTTTTTTTCCAGCTGTTGCGATACCGCAGCCCAGTCTATGTCCTCCAGGGGAGCAACCGGTACTTGTACCGGTAACGGTTGGGCGGGCGGATCATAGCTCTTGACCGGAGCTTTGCGGCTGACAAAGTTTGTATGCAGGGTAATGCCGAACAGGGCGGTATTGCCGCGTTCCCAGCCTGCGGTCAGATCGATATTGTCGTTCAGCTTGTATACTGCGCCGATGTTGATTGGCGAATCTTGAGGTAGCATATTACGGTCTGTATTGCTTTGATATTCACTCTTATAGTCGTTACCGTCGTACTCAAGTTTCAGACTTAAGGGTGCCCATGGTGTTTGATATGCAATCCCGCCAAATAAAGATGTAGGGCCTCTGAAGTACGAACTAGTATTGACGTCCCCTGCTCCGGTTTTTGCGGGGCGAGAGTCAAAGCGATCATCGATGTACCCCAATGGGTTGTCAAAGTCTCCGCGATTGCCGATATAGCCCCACGCAATCCCAAGGCTAAAATCCAAGTTCTTATAGCGCTTGCTGGCAACAAAGTATTCGCTGGAAAACAGGCCTGTACCGCCGACGTCTCTAAATCCAAGAGAAACTTCCGGCAGCCAATGACTTTCTTGCCAAAGCCGAGCTTTAACATCGACGGCCTTGTCCTTATAGCTTTGATTGCCGCTAAATGAGTCAGGTCCGTATTTTAAGTCGGTAATAGCGGTGTAACGAAAAGTGCCCTCCAGCCAATCAAGAGGCTGCAAGGACAGGCTATAACGTGAATAGGGCTCTGTGCGGTTGGCGTTCAGGCTCAATTCGCCAGCAGGCGCCATACGGGCGGTGGGAGTTTGCAGCAGGCCCACACCACCAAAATCATTCTGGGTATAGCGCGGCTCTGCATGGGCCAGGCTATAAGGTAACAAGGCGACAACAACAAAACGTAACTTCAAGGTGCAACCTCAGCCAGCGGTTGGGTGGCGAGGAACTGCGCCAACTGCTCGTTTAAATCAGGTGTGGGCAAATCGGCATTGTCATTGCGCACGGGCACCAGAATCTTGCTGCCCGCCACGGCATAGATGCCGTCCTCACGGTTCCAGGCAGCAATGGCAACACGCTTAAAAGTGCCGTCAGGGTGAATCAGCCACAAAAAATCTGCTTCTGCCTCTTTCAGTCGCGGGCAGCTGTCGAGGTAGTCGCGTACTTGCTGCAGAGGCTGATAGGGCAGGGTGCAGTCGTGCTCCACGGCGCCCAGTACGGTCACGCTATTGGTGCGCGCCGGGTAAGTAACCTTGTCGCCATCGCTAACCAGATAGTTGTGGGCAAAGCCGACTTCCAGCGCGACCGGGTCCAGATTAACCACCTTACGGCCAGTGACAGGCAGTTGACTGATGTCCTGGTGCAGACGTGCTGCAACCGCCGCGAGGCCGTGGTTGTTATTGAGCAAGGCACCGCGCTGCAGCATTTTCAGATCAAACAGCACCCCTACCTTGAGCCGCGTTTGCTTCTCAACTTCCGGCTGATGCAGCCATGCGGCTGCCAGCCAGTAACTTTCCGGATTGGGTTGGGCCTGGCTGATTACATCCAGCAAACGCATGCCGGGTTTATAAGCCACGCTGATGGGTTTAAGCACATCACCGCTGACAGATACAGCGGCCTGGCTGATTGCGGCATGACTAAGCAGCACGCACAGGGCCAGTTTTTTCAAAGAGATCACTGGGCAGCCTCCCAGTCAGGGCGCAGATGGACAATGCGTAGTTCAAGCCCTGGCGTAACATATTGCTCGCTTTGCAGGATCACCCCGTCTTCGGGTCGCACCCAAAAATGGTTGGTGCCGCTAAAGCCCAGGGCCGGAATTTCAAACTTTTCATCGATACGCTGCAGCACATAAGGCCTGTCGAGAATGGTCACGGTTTCCAGGCCTTTGCGCACAAAGCGGCTGTTAACCACCAGGTCGACCTGTTGACCCCGATACATATCAATCCAGCGCGTACTGCGTTCGCCATCCGCCACATGCTGCAAACCGCGCTTGAACGGCGACTGCCCGTCGAAACGGGTACCGTCCAGAGCGGGCTGCAGCCCGGTGGTACGAACCACCAGGCCGTTACGCATCAGCAATACTTGCTTGCCCGAGGCGACCCAGTACTGCAGGTCACCCTGCTGGCGAAGCCTGGCCATAACACCTTCACTGGAAGGTGTGGTCACCAGGATTTGCGCATAAGGCACGGCCGCGACGTCGGCCGCTGTCAATTCCAGCGGCTCGACGCCTTGTACGGCGGCCTTAAAGGTATCGAGCGAGCCCTGCATCAGCGGGCTACAGCCACACAGCAACAGGCACGCCACCAGGCATGAGCGGTTACGAAGAGTTTTCAAAACGGCTCAAACCTTATCGGCTGTTGGCTTCACTGAGGTTGTTACCGGCTGCAGCGCCTGTACCCAGAATGGTTGCCGATGGCAGCAACTGGCTGATCAGACGGTTCCAGCGGGTGACCTGCGCAGGGCCAACGTAAACGATGTCCTGAGGCTTAAGCTCGAAATGGCTGGCAATCGCAAAGGCAGTAGGCGATTCGGCATCCAGCTGGAAAACCTTGGCTGGTTCGGTCTCGAGATTCTCGGCTCCGCGAATCACATATAGGGCATTGCCGTTGGAGGTGGTTTGATTCAAACCGCCCACCGAACCGACTACATCAGCCAGATTCATATGCTTGGTCTTGAACCTGACCGCTTGCGGCGCAAGGACTTCACCCATCACATAAATCTTTTTGCGATCGTTGTACGGCAGGTACAACTGGTCGCCATCCTTGAGGAAGACATTGTGCAGCTGTGCACCCTGACCGTTGAGAGAGTCCAGATCGAGGATGTACTCACGGCCATCGCGGGTTAGTGTCAACCCGGACAGGTCAGCATTCAGCGGTTCAATACCCGCAGCACCGATAGCTTCAACCACGCTCATCGGCGAAGTCGTAATCGGCATCGGGCCTGCTTTCAATACAGCTCCGGCAAGAATGGCCTTTTGGCTGGCAAAGCGCAGCACACTCAAATCAACCTGCGGGCTATCCACGTACTGCGCCAATCGCTGGGCAATGGTGGCGCGCAGTTCTTCAATGGTTTTACCTGCTGCATCAAGCTTGCCGATATAGGGGTAGAAAATAGTGCCGTCCGGTCGCACCAGGCGACCGTTGGCGTCAATCTGTTGTTGGGCGCCGGAAGGCGCCGTCAACTCGGGATGGTCCCAAACGGTGATATACAACACATCGTTGGCACCGATCCGGTAAGCCTGTGGCTTGAATGCCAGCAATTCTGCCGGCACCGAGCTTGAGACGTATGTCGCCGCGTTTTGCGCAATCAGCTTGGGAGTGATAGGGATCAGCTCGATCCGACTGCTTTCTGGCGAGCCTTCAGTTCCGATCTCACTGGTATCCAGGTACTGACCGGGCGCAAACATACAACCTTGCAGGGCGAACCCTGCAAGTACCGCGAGCGACAAACTACGAATCATCATTGGGGACACTTGTAATGGAAACACATCAAAATCAAATGCCTGGAGTGCTCCAGGTGGTTTGGTGCGAGTAACCGGGTTGGCTACTTAACGAGTACCGGTGGTGCCCGTGGTACCGGTAGTGCCGGTAGTACCAGTAGTGCCGCCATTACCGCCGCCGCCGCCACCACCGCCGCCGCCCGAAGCAGCAGCTGCAACGCCCGCAGCTGCGGCAACACCCAGACCAATTGCGGTGGTGGTGCTAACGCCACCCAATACGCCAGTGGTGGTTGCCAGGGAGGTGCCCGAGGTAGTACCGGCAGCGCCCGCTTCAGCAGCAGGTGCTGAGTCCGTGGCTGGAGCAGGGGCAGCAACAGGCTCGGCAGCAAATGCAGAAGCGCTCAAAGCCAGGGCGAGGGCAGAAACGATTAGTTTGTTCATGAGAAATCCTTTTGATAAATAGTCTGTATTAGCTGTAGTACTTGAGTATGTGTATCTAAGGTTACAAAACTCACAGCTCAAAGTGCGCGGGCTCTGCATGATACGACAAGCGTTTCACTCAAGTGATCTCGTTACAGGCATTTTATTTCACAATACCGGTTCAAGAATACCCGCGCAGAGCGGGTTCGGTTGCTGACCTTTTATAACGCCGACGTTATATTGCCTAACGGAACAAGCGCTTGCACTTTTCTTTTATAAGCAGCCAGGCGAATTTAACGTTGGTGGTGAGGTAGCGTTTCCACATGCGGCCGGGTTCCTGAATCACTCGATACAGCCATTCCAGGCCGTATTGTTGCATCCACTTGGGCGCTCGTTTAACTTTGCCGGCGACCACATCGAAGGTACCGCCTACTCCCATCACAAAATCGACGCCCAACTGGTCTCGCCAGCGGTTGATGAAGTTCTCCTTCTTGGGCGAAGTGATTGCGACAAACAGCAGCTTTGCACCCGAGGCGCGGACCTTCTCAACCAGAGCCGCCTCATCATCCCAAAAGTAACCATGATGATAGCCGGCGACCTTGAGCCCGGGATACAGCGCCAGGACATTACGGGTGGCCTGCGACACTACGTCGTCCTTGGCCCCCAGCAAAAATACCGAGAACTGATTGGCCTCGCTCATTTTCAATAATTCATGGAACAAATCTACGCCAGCCACTCGCTCCGGCACCGCATGCCCAAGAAAACGAGCGCCTAACACGACACCCATGCCATCAATATTAATGATATCGCATGAGTGCACGGATTCTTTGAGTTGCGCGTCATCGCGCATATTGACCAGCTTGGCGACATTCACAACCACATGCTGGGTGAACTGGCCTGCAGTAATGGCACTGCGAATGGTTTCGACGGTGTCATCCATGGAAGCAACGTCCATGGGGCAGCCCAACACTTCAATTCTTTGCATGGTTAATCTCGGCGCGGTATCTGTTGTAAAAAGCCATGGAGCAATAAGCCCAGGCTTGAGTCCAGCGTGTGTAGTTGATCCGGTTGGTCACCCAGCGCGTTTGTTGATACACAAACTGGCCTTTATCAGGCAGATACAGCAAATCTATGGCGCGCTGAACCACCTTGTCGCACAGTTTTAAATCCTCAGCAGTGCTGCCCACTTTAAGCAAGGTAAATACGGCCTGAGCAAAACTGTGCATATCAATGGGGTAGACATTGTTGTTGTAATAACGGGCGGTGCCATCTTCGGTGAAAAAAGTCTTCACATAATAGGCATAGCCTTCACGAATACAATGATCGAACTCGTTGCTTGCGGTTGCTTCACGAAGCAGGCAGAGCGCTTCGAGGTTATAGCCCGTATGGAAGCCGTCGATAAACTGGTGATGATGACGGGCGCCATAGACCCAGGAACCATCAGCCGCTTGTTCCCGTACCGATTGACGAGCCACCTGCAGTGCTTGCGCTATCAGTGCTTCGTCGCCCAGTTGTGTGCCGGCAAAGGCGCACCAGGCCGCCCCCCACAGGCTGGCGTTATGCACAAACGCCTGCTCGCCAGGAATATACGCATAAAAACTGCGGCCCCCGGACTCTGTATACAGCTGTGTTGATATAAAGCGCGCAGCATCCAGGGCAACATCAATCAAGGCCTGATCAGCCGTCAATGTGCCTAATTCGTGCAGGGCCCGTGCAACATAGCAAGTCGTAATGATATTGGGCTTGCCTGCAGGTACATAAAATGCCCGAGCCTGCCAGTCAAAATGGTAACCCCAGCAACTGTGCTGCCACTGCTGCAGATCACTGCGCTGAGTCAGCAGCCATGCCGCCAGTTCTTGCGCCTGGCTCAGATATTCGGCGGCACCGGTACGGCGATAATCCTGCAGCAAGCCAGAAATAAATAAGCCAACACCTTTGGGATTGCGCTTTTTAGGTACACGCAGCAAGGGGCGTAAATTAATCGGTGAACGTTTGCCAAGTTGCAGCCATGCCAGGCGCACCCATTCATTGCGGTACAGGGGAGTGGCTTGTAGCAACGTGCTATTGAGAGAGTCGAAGGGGTCGTAGCCCGCGAAGTCATCCGCTTGAATAGAGTGCAGAAGCTTCGAGTTTAGTGCAATCAGGTCTTCCATATCGGCTACAGGGGCATTGCTGCCCCTTGATCCATATTATTCTGCGGCGGTCAGAACGTCAGTGTCGACAGTCAGAGATACGCCTAGCGCAAGTGATTCCACGGCCATCACCGTTGCTAGGCTGGTTGCCATCAAACAGCTGTAATCCACGCAAGGCTTCCCGGATTTCAGGCCCTCAAGCCATGCGGCGATCATGCTCTTCTGGCCCTTGTCCTGAACACCCAGTTTGTGATGCTTGACGTTGGCGTCGCCACTGAACAGCGTGACTTCTTTGAAGTCATTGATCTGTGCGCTAGAGCCGCCACCGAACACTTCGATGTACTCCTTGGGCATGGCCTTGGAGCCGTCGGCGGTATAGGTGATATTGGCAATGCTGCCATTATCAAAGGTCAGTGACAGGCACAGGTTGTCGTTTAGCATGGCCGACTTTTCTGCCTTGCTGGTGCCCACGGCATAAACTGTTTTTACCTTGCTACCGACCAACGCCGAAGCCAGGTCAATAAAATGGCAGCCTTCGCCAATCATACGACCGCCACCCACTTGCGGGTCTTGAATCCAGTGATTACCAGGGATTGCACCGGCGTTAATGCGGATATTAACAACCAGCGGGCTTTTTACCGAAGCGAAGTGCTCAATAACCCGTTGAGTAGCAGGTGCAAAGCGACGGTTAAAGCCGACCATGACCTGGCACTGGCCTGAGCGCTGGTAAGCAGAGTGGATCTGCGCCAATTGCTCGACAGTCAAGGCCAGAGGCTTTTCAACATAAACATGCTTGTTGGCATTCAGTGCATCACGTACCGCGACCCCATGAGTGTCATGACGGGTAGTGACCACGATGGCATCGGTATCGCCCTGCAGCAGCTCTTCATAACTGCCAGCACAGAAGGCAAAGCCGAATTGTTTGGCCACACCTTGTGCCGAGCGGCCGCTGGCGGTCACCAAACCGCTGAATACCACCTGATTGCTCTGCTGTAAAGGTGGGAGCAGGCTGGCAGTGGCATAGTTGCCCGCACCGTAGAAAGACAGTTTGACCTTATCTGCGCTTACAGCGGCAGGTTTAACGCTGATACGCGATGTCTCATTGAGCTTGAGCTCAATCGGGTTGTACTGGAGCAAAATGCCCAAGTAGGGTTCTGTCTTGTTACCTTCAATCAACTGGTAAGCGTGGTCTGCTTCATCTACCGAGAAACGGTGGGTGATCAGCCCCTTGATATCCAGTCGACCTTGAGAAACCAGGGTCAGGAAGGTTTCCATATTGCGTTGTTCGGTAAAACGCACATAGCCAAATGGGTAGTCATTGCCGCTTTCTTCATAGAACGGGTCATAACGGCCCGGGCCATAAGAGCGAGAGATCACCACGCTGATTTCTTTTTTGAAGTAATCCTCGCGCGGGATATCCATGCGCACAGCTCCGACCACCACCACCCGGCCTTTTTCACGGGTGACCGCGCCGCACATCTCGATAACGGCATTGCTGGAAGTGCCTGCGCACACCAACACACCATCAACGCCATGCCCGGAGGTCAGCGAATGGCATATACCTACCACATCCCCACCCGGCGCAATGGCAACGGCGCCATAGCCTTCGGCGCGGGTGACCAGTGCAGGATCAAGGTCGGTACCAATCACATTGCAGCCATTGGCCTTGAGCAGTTGCACGGCAATTTGCCCGAGCAAGCCCAAACCTACTACCAGGAAGGTTTCGCCCAACAACGGCTCAGCCAGGCGCACACCCTGCAGCGCAATGGAGCCTACAGTGGTGAATGCCGCTTCTTCGTCAGAAACGTTATCCGGGATCTTCACCACAAGGTTTTTGGGTACGGCTACAAACTCGGCATGGTTTGCATAATCAGCGCCGCCGCAGGCAACCCGATCACCTGGCTGGATACCTTCAACCAGGCCGCCGGCCGCAACCACAGTGCCTGCGCAGCTATAACCGAGCGGGGAAGGGGAGTCGAGTCGCGAATTGACGGTTTGCAGGGTTTTCTTTAAACCCTCGGTACGGATTTTGCCGATAACCTGCTTCACCAAATCCGGACGCGCCTTGGCTTTTTGCAGCAGGCTTTTCTTGCCCATATCGATTTTGGTTTTTTCAGTACCAGCACTGATCACGGAAGTGCTGTTGCGCACCAATACAAATTTATCCGTAAGTGCAGGTACCGGTACTTCGTTGATTTCAACGAGGCCGGTACGGAGAGTTTGAGTTACTTGCTTCATATGTTATTCATTCATAAAGTTGTTGATAAAACTCCTCAATGTGGGTGGCACATTGGGAGTCATGAGTTAAATCTGCAGAGTGTTCGAAGCAGTACGCTAGCTTTTGTATCAGATCATCTGATGAGCGATTTTTAAAGAGAATAGCTTCAGGCGGTCGCCCAACGCAGTCAGATGCTATGCAGGGGACTTTAAGGAATATGGACTCTCGAACTGATAGAGCATCACCATCTGTATTTGTAGATCGTATAGACACGTCAGAGATGGTAAGCAGAGCGTAGAAGTCTATGGCGCCCAAGTAAAAAAGTATATTGTGTTCAAGTTTGTTTTTATGTATGTGTTCTATATAGTGATTTATTTTTTTCTTGTTAGTGGATGTGTCGGAAACTATGAATATTAGTGAAGCCTTATCGGCTATATCTGGATTGCTGAAAGCCTGTAGGCATAAATCAAACCCATACAAGTCTTCATCATTGAATTCAACTATTCTAAATGCGTTAGAGACAACGATCTTCTTGCCGCTTAGCTTGTTATTATTTATAAAATTGGTTATGGTTTGGGGTAGTTTGCTTGGCGATGGTGGTGGCGGTATAAAAGCAGGAAAGACTATTTTTTTTGAAGGGGTTACATCCAGACGCAAGGCTGTTTCAGCGCTTACAAAAACAATCTTATGGCAAAAAAAGGACAGAACTCTGGACCATAATTTGTTTTGGTATTCTTTTTTTCTCCAAGAGTGGATTGTAACAATTATTTTTTTATTGAAAATCTTAGAGGTTAAGATGTGAAATAGTCTAAGAGTGTCAACGGAGGAGTGGACATGGATAATATCAGATTTTGATAGTAGTCTTATGTAATTTAATATATTTAGATTTCGAATGTTGTAAATGGAGTCTTTTCTTTCTTTAGACTCGTCGCAGTATACAACATCTACCCCTTGGCCCTCTAATAAAATTCCTAGTCGTTGAATGTGTATAGATACACCTCCTAACGGGGCCGGATAAGGGCCGCAAATCATAACAGTAGGCATTTATCATTTCCAGTGCGGGGGTATGGAGAAGAATCAACAGTTAGCTCGACGAAAACAGATCTAGATTAATTTAGGGTATATGATAAATCCCTTAAAATATCGGCACCATGAACATTAGGTGTACACGAGTGCAAAATGGTATGAATTTGCTGATGAACATTCAAAGGTTGAACGCTTTACTTTGGCGTGGTTTGACTAGATGTGCTCGAGCGTTTTGGTCTTTGCTTATCGGCATATCAACGGATTCACGATTCACGATTGGCGACTGCGGAGCTTCGATCAGATGGCCAAGTGTCTTCATATTCGATTGAAGTCGCAGTGATTAATCAATCTGGAGACCAGAATGATCGAATCCACAGCTGTGCGAGGACACCCACGGCTCATAGTGATTCAGAAAAAGGGGGTGAAGAACCTCAAGACCATGTGTACGGACGTCGCAGGTACGGCCTGAAGGCCAAGATACAAACACGGTAAGGCGTTGATAGTGCGCCGCTGCGCATTATGCTTTCTAGCGGACAATCCATAGATAATGATTATTTCCAGCCATTGTTGGATGAGGCTTGTGCCAGCAGCACGCGCGAGTACTTTCGTGAACACAGTCTTATAGCTGCTGGTCAACAAAGGTCATGGCGCTGAAGCTCTGGGCAGGCACTTTGATTTCATATCGAATGCTGCCTGTGATCAAGCTACACGACATGAAGCGAAAATCAAATAGGCTGATTGATAGGTCAGAATATCTACAATGTAATAACCTTGATCGAATGTTAGGCTAGCAACGGAATAACCATCATGTGTTGTATGCTTCGATAAAACTGCAAAAAGCTTTGCGGCCATGCTCTCATTCGCCTGTGCCATGCTGTGCTTGCAACGAATATAGTTAGTAAAGAGCCTAGGGGGATTTAAATTTTCTTTGATTCAGATGTTGGGGATAGTTGTAAAGGTTTTCATACAAGGTGACGATTGACGATGGTGTGAATCTTTTCTCTAGGGAAGAATAGGGCGTTTTCCCATGGTTATTATTGTAAGAATTTATAAAGTTGATCACGGGTTCAATGCCAGCTTTATCGTCGTAATAATAAACGCCGTTTTCGGAGAAAAAGCTTTTTTCTTCAGCAAGAATTCCAACTGGTGTTGCGATGACAGGTAATCCGGAAGCCAGCATTTCTAACGGGGCCAAACCGAAAGTTTCCTCCTCTGAGAGGAATATGCCTAAGTCAGAATCTTGATATATATTAGCAATATCAAAGGGGTCTCTTCTGCCTAGAAAAGTAATGCGATGTTCGAGTTTACATTCTTTTATTTGATTAATGAGCTTTTCGTAATATGACTTGTTGTTAGTAGGGCCAATAATTGACAGTTTTACATCTATATCACGAGCTACCAGTCCAGAAACCAAGGATATCACTCGATCTAGACGTTTGCGTGGAGTAATTACTGAGCAGGTGACTAAGTTGATTGATGTCGACAAGGGTCTGTGGTGTTTGGTGAAAAAGACCTCGTTGATTGGGTTCTCTATCGTATGTATTGGTTTGGTTGTGTGTTTCTCTAGATCTTGTTTTATTATATTTCCTACGCAAGTGTATTCGTCTGTAAAAAAATCAGATATTCCTGGTAAGACTTTGACATATAAAAAATCGTTAAGTATCGATACTTTTTGTCGGCATATCCATTTATAAGCATGGAGGGTAGCTATTCGATGACGACGCTTGTTAACGGCAACCAACCAAGGGGATACATGTGAATGTACCACATCTGGATTATAATCATTGATCTGCTGTTGAATCCTTATTATCTGGCTGATCAATCCAGGCAGCGGTATATAACAAATTTTTTCGTTGGCAGGAGCAGTCACAACTGTAACGTTGGCTGCTAATTGTTGTGGATTGCCAGTATAAAATACTTCGGAAAATGGATCGAAAGCCAAGATTCTGTATTCAAAGTCTTGAGAGTTTTGCTTAATTATTTGTTTCAGGATTTCTTGGCATACAGAGTCCACGCCCCCGGCATTTTTTTTTCCGAAATCTAGTGTGGACATTGGCATAATCAAAAGAACTTTCTTCTTCATTAATATTTACGCCGCAGGAAATTAGAGGTGAATGGATTGTAGTTCATGCTTTTTTTTCTATTCTGCGAAGCAGGTATATGGTTAATATGAAAACTGCCAGCGCTGATGTTTTGATGGATAATGAATTGTTTGTACTGGCGGCTATAACAAAAGCAAAAATCACTATTTTGAACTGTATGGATGAGTTTGCAGCAATCCATCTGATAAGGTTGGTGTATCCATACAGCAAAATAAAAAACATGGGTATGCCATATATTACTATATGCTGAATCCAGAAGTTTTCAATAACTGAAACTGCAGAGCTTTCGGAGGTCAAATCTGTAAAGCCACTCGGGCCAGTCCCAAGAAAATAACGACCTATATTCAAACTTGTGAAAAAAGCTATTGCATCTGTACGCGCCAAGGCTGAGTCATCAACACTAGTTCTTGATGATATACCAATACCAAAATCAGTGAAGAATATCGCGAAATAGAACGCGAGAGAGAGAAAAACAATAAGAATAGGCGTGCTAATTATGTACAAGGCACGTGTGCTCTTGCTTGCTTTTGCGGTAAACGAATATGACCAGATTATGAAAAATACAGCAGCGCTGTACATTACCAAAGAGGCTCTGGTTGCAAATGCTACGATGCCTAAAAACACCAAAGCATTCATTCCCCAACGCCACGTCTTTTTTAAAGGACTAATGAGCACTGCTAAAGCAACTGGCAGTGTAACTAATGCATTATTTAAGGGGTGGGCCATTAAGGCATTGGCACGAAATAATGCACTTCCCGTAACCGGGTTAGGTACGACATGAGTTTTAGTGAGGTATTCAAAGATCGCAATTAAACTGTTTACTGTAACAATAATAGCGATGAGTTTGAATAACTTAACGCACTGTATGCGGTTAAGGTGTGCTGCCAGTATGAGACATAGTATTGAAAATAAATAGGTGTCAACTAAATATGCTGCGCCATTAGAACCCCATAAAACCAGCGTATAAGCCATTAGTGCACAAGTGGCTAGGAAGGCAATACCTATAGGCTTACTCTTGTTGCTTAGGTCGTAAAGCAATCTTCCATAACCACGAGCAAACCCGAACAACCCCACGCAAATGAGCAGTAGCCATGTCCCCGGGTGAATTTTTAATAGCGGATTGCCACCTTCGAGGGTGTATGAATAGAAATTGTCAAGAATTCGGTTGCCTAGAATGAGGCGTAATGATATGGATAATGAGAGTGCTAGATAAGCAAATCCTGAAGCGTTCATCGCAAATTTATTCGGTTTCAAAGTATGTCCTCGTTACAGACATTTTTTGGATAATATCCGGATGCGTGTTAGGATTTTCTTTAATAAACTTCTAGCGAGTGTTTTTATTGGCAAATTGGAAATATCCCTAGAGCGGCAACATAGTAATCCTAGTCCCTGTGGGTATATATGCTCAATTGCAGTTATTGCTTCTCGTAAGTGCATTGCATAGTGCTCGTCTAAATATCTTAAATCATCTACTCTATATGGAAGGTCATCAAGCTGCCTTCTGTACATTGAAGTGATGTGGAAAATTGATTCAGCATCAAAGGTTTTATATATACGCAATGCTAAAGCGTAAGCGCGGAATGTGTTTACATATGCTGTGATGTCATTTTGTTTTGCGGTTACACTATCTGCACTTGCCACAGACTCATGAAGGATGTCCTTCATCAAATACAAAGATTTGGCTTTGTGAAACGCGCCTATGTTGGTTATTAGGTCTTCATTTATATTTTGACGCCATGGAAGATTTTCGAAGTCTAAGTCTTTCAGTAAGTTAGATCGGTATAGTTTGTTCCATAGTGCGCCGTCTCCGAATTCAAAACAGCAAAAGCGTTCGAATATTTTATTGTCAATTCGTTGGTTATTTCCAAAAAAAGCTCTTTTCCTTATTTTTTTTCTTTGGGCGTTGGTTCTGTAGGAACCACACAGCGCAATATCTACGTTCTCTTGGGTTGCTGCGTCGAACATAAATCTGAACATGTCTGGCTGAGCAAAGTCATCAGCGTCCAGAAACCCTATCCATGGGGCTGAAGCTCGTTTAATACCAGCAAGGCGTGCCTCGTGCACACCCTTGTTTTCTAAAAAACAAATGCTAATTATTTTTTCATGTTCGGCTGCAAATTTTTTTATAATTTCGCCGGAGTCATCCGTGGAGGCATCGTCCACGATAATGATTTCAATTCGCTCTAAGGTCTGTGCTAAAAGTGAACGAAGTGTAGGCAGTAGGGTAGCAGAAGCATTAAATACTGGAACTATAACCGATACATCCTTTGGGCTATTCAAAGCGAGTACCCTTCAAAAACATTGTTCTTCGGGAACTCTTTAGCTGCATGCACTCTCGTCGTTTTAAGTTGGTTCACTCGATGGCAATTAATTTTCACTTTCATAAGACCTTAATTTAATTCATTAGCCGTACTAGGTTCTGTACGAGAAGTAATATCGTAAACACCGCATTGCACATGCTAGCGAGACCATCGCCGCATGACTTCTCGCAAGCTTGTCGAATCGCGTAAGATGCGGCGGATTTCTTTCAACAAGCCAAATATACGTTAGATGATGTTGCGTTGCCGATACTAGGATCGATCAAAGAACCTCGGTACCCCGGTTTTGGTTTGCGCTTGATGTTGCGCAGAGGAGATGCCGGCTACATTCGATAACGGTCGCAATTGCGGCGTAACGCTTCGGCGTAATAACCTTTATCCTCGAGCAACCATCTGCACCGTTTACGGGGGGCGATCGCGCAAGCCGGGTATATAGGCTTTATAGGGCAACGGCTGAGCGTAAGCGATATCGCGAGCTTGCCCGCCCGATAATAGAAACTTCAGGGGCACAGCATGTGAAT
This sequence comes from Pseudomonas sp. FSL R10-0056, assembly GCF_009600105.1. Classification (NCBI taxonomy): domain Bacteria; kingdom Pseudomonadati; phylum Pseudomonadota; class Gammaproteobacteria; order Pseudomonadales; family Pseudomonadaceae; genus Pseudomonas; species Pseudomonas sp. FSL R10-0056. The sequence continues at coordinate 21,119 of NZ_WIWL01000183.1, read as the reverse complement.
CTTGGTCGTCAGACCGCCCCGGCTGCGCCCGGGTGCATAAACTTGCGGCTCTTCAGGTCCCCATTTTTCCGGAGCCAGAAGAGGTCCGGGTTGCTCGTACTGCTGTGCAGCCAATCATCCAGGTCTCCAGATCAATTAACCCTTGTTCGTTGAGTTTGATATGGAGTCGCTTGAGCATCAGGTCAAATGCCCCGCGATTACGCCAGTCACTGAAACGGTGATAAACCGTCGACCACGAGCCGAAGTGCTCCGGCATGTCGCGCCAAGCGGCGCCCGAACAGAGCCCCCAAAGTATACCGTTGAGCACCAAAGGATCATTTGTTCTCGGGCGCTCGCTAAGGATAGATTCGATAATCGAAGCCAAATCCCAGGCTGCATCTGGGAGTTAGTATCGTTTGGTCATCGTGGTCTCCTGCCTTTGATGGTCTCGGACTTTACTGGACCTTGATACTTATGGTTTCAAATTGATTTCGTACATAACCTAAGTTGCAGGGTCGTAATTAGTATAACTAAAACCGCGTTGATTATGGTTGGAATATACCGCGGGTATCAACTATTAATTGTTTTTTAATTTCTGAGTTTGTGAGGGCTTTAAACTCTTTGTGGTCTACAAGTAGTACTATTATGTCTGATGTTTCAAGTGCAGTACTTATAGATGAAAGATGTATTTTGTTTTGAATGGTTGCAGGTAGTTTATTTATATTGGGGTCTACAGCTATTGTAGTGCCTGCATGATTTTCCGCTATTTTCTGTGTTATAGTTAATGCAGGGCTTTCCCGTATATCATCAATGTCAGGTTTGAAGGCTAAACCAAAGCACGCAATAGTAACTTCTCGTGCTGTCTTATCTGGATTAGCTTGCAGGAATTCAGCCACTGCCAGTTTTACTTTCTCGATAACCCACTGCGGCTTGCTGTCGTTTACTTCACGAGCAGTGCGAATTAAGCGTGCCTGTTCAGGCGTTTTACTCACAATAAACCACGGGTCAACGGCAATGCAGTGGCCGCCCACTCCAGGGCCCGGTTGAAGGATATTTACGCGTGGGTGGCGGTTGGCTAGGTTGATTAGTTCCCAGACGTTGATGTCCAGCTTGTCACAAATCATCGACAGCTCGTTGGCGAACGCGATACCCACATCACGCGAGCTGTTCTCAGTGAGTTTGCACATTTCTGCTGTGCGGGCGTTGGTGACGATACATTCACCTTGTACGAAGATCTTGTACAAGGTTATAGCTAGTTCGGAGCATTTTGGGGTCATGCCGCCGATTACGCGATCATTTTGTACCAGTTCACGCAGTACATGGCCGGGCAGCACACGCTCCGGACAGTGAGCGATCCGGATGTCAGAGTTTTCGCCATGGGTCTGCGGGAAGGTCAGGTCCGGGCGTGCTTCAGCGAGCCAGGCGGACATTTGTTCGGTAGCCCCGACAGGGGAGGTTGATTCCAGAATAATCAGATCTCCTTTCTTCAATACTGGGGCAATGCTCTTGCTGGCCGATTCGATATAGCTGAGGTCCGGTTCATGGTCGCCCGTGAAAGGCGTAGGTACTGCAATCAAAAAAGCATCAGCGGGTTCTGGTTGAGTGCTTGCGCGCAGATAACCCTCAGTGACTGCTGCATGCACAACCATATCCAAATCTGGTTCAATAATATGAATTTGTCCGCGATTGATGATATCGACGGCATTCTGATTTACATCGATACCGATTACTTTTTTTTTGCGCGAAGCGAAAACTGCTGCGGTAGGCAAACCGATATAGCCGAGACCAATGACGGAGATAGTTGTGAAAGGCATGGAGCGTCCTTGACTTAGATAGGGTGCTTGAATTTCGATCAGATATTAATTAAGAGCAGCAGCCACTTAGCGGGAGTGGCTGTCAATTAGTGCTTCGAGAATGCGCTGGCATGCATTGCCATCGCCGTACGGGTTATGGGCATAGCTCATATCGCGGTATGCGGATGTGTCTAGCAGCAGGCGGTTCATTTCTCGGACGATATCGGCGGTGTTGGTGCCTACCAGTTTTACCGTGCCAGCTGAGACGGCTTCCGGGCGTTCTGTGGTGTCGCGCATTACCAGCACAGGCTTACCCAGTGATGGAGCTTCCTCCTGAATACCGCCAGAATCGGTCAATATGATGTGGGAGCGGGTCATCATATGGACAAAAGGAAGGTAGTCCAGTGGGGCAATCAGGTGGATATTGCCAATGCCATTTAGCAGACGATTGACCGGCTCGCGAACATTAGGGTTGAGGTGTACTGGATAAACGATATCAACATCAGGATGTTGCTGTGCAACTTCCATTAGCGCTTGGCAAATGCGTTCGAAGCCGTCACCAAAGCTTTCACGGCGATGGCCAGTTACCAGAATCAGTTTACGGACTGGGTCCAGAAAAGCTGACGGTGCAGAGGCTTGTGCCAATAGCTCCGGGTCTTGCTCCAGGCGTTTGACTACATCCAGCAGGGCGTCAATGACTGTATTGCCAGTGACCACGATACTCTCGGTGCTCACACCTTCACGAAGAAGGTTGTTGCGCGAGTTTTCAGTCGGAGCGAAGTTCAGTTTGGCCAGGGCACCGGTTAGTTTGCGGTTGCCTTCTTCGGGCCATGGTGAGTAAAGGTTGCCCGTCCGCAAACCTGCTTCTACGTGCGCCACCGGAATCTGCTGGTAGTAGGCGGCAAGACTGGCTGCAAATGTTGTAGCTGTGTCACCGTGAACCAGCACAATGTCAGGCTTGAATTCACTCAGTACACCTTTCATGCCTTGAAGGATGGCTGTAGTTACATCGGTCAGATCCTGCCCAGGCTTCATGATGTTCAAATCGAAGTCAGGTGTTATGGAAAACAACCCCAGCACTTGATCAAGCATTTCACGGTGCTGGCCGGTAACACAAACTTTTGCTTCAAAACGTTCGTCAGCTGCCAGTGCCAGTACCAGCGGGGCCATTTTAATGGCTTCAGGACGAGTACCAAAAATACACAAGGTCTTCATAGAACGTTCCTTTTATATGTTCATGAATAAATGTCGGGAGTCTTTGAACGATTTGATGGCATTTTTTGGGCAAGATTTAAATAAAGGGGCTAGCCAATGACTTGCTTAATCCATTATTGCTTATCTTCAAGCCTGTTTAGGCACGCTACCGCCCCAGGATTACTCGCAAGTCCCTGAAAGCGGATAAATAGGTTGAGGTTTCGTGTTTTAGGTTGCTGATACAGCAAAAGAACGCCCTTGAATAATCAAGGGCGCCCGGTAATTATTTTAACCGTACTGTTATTAAACGCTGTCCGACTTGTATTCGTAGTTGTAATAACCATAGGCACCATAGCCATACTTTGCCGAGGCGCGCTTTTCAACGCCATTGAAGATGGCGCCTTTGAGCTCAATGCCATTTTGGGCAAAGCGGCGCATAGTCAACTCAACTTCACGGGCCGGGTTCAGCTCAAAGCGGGTCACAATCAAGTTAGTGCCCGACTGGCGGCCGACGATTGCTGCATCAGTAACCGCCAAGAATGGAGGTGTATCGAGAATGACTTGGTCGTATCTAGCGCTGATTTGCTCTAGGAATTCGCTAAAGTTTTTATGCATCAACAATTCGGATGGATTTGGCGGAATTTGCCCACGGCCAATAACATCGAAATTTTCAATTTCAGTTTTATGAATGGCTGTATCAAGGTCGCAGCGCTTGGCCAGTAAATCGGACAGGCCATTCTCTACAGGTATGCCAAACATTTTATGGATATAACCTTTACGCATATCCACGTCTACCAGCAGCACTCTCTGCCCCGATTGTGCAATAACTGCTGCAAGGTTAGCGGAGACAAAGGACTTGCCAACCTTGGGGCTTGGGCCGGAGATCATCAGGCGATTGTTGTTGGCTTCGAGCATTGCAAAGTGCAGGCTGGTACGAAGGCTGCGCAACCCTTCAATTGCCAGATCAGTTGGGTGGCTGCTGGCCAGCAGTGGGGTAACACGAGTGCCACGGCCACCAGGGCTTTTTTCATCTTCGACTTTTTGCAGTGAGCTGAATGGAATAGAAGCATAGACCGGCAGGCCTAATTTTTCGATATCGTCCGGATTTTCTACGCCACGGTTAAGCGCCTTGCGGAATAGCACATAGCCGACTGCCAAGAAACCACCTAGCAGGGTTGCGATCAATACGATCAAGGTTTTCTTCGGTTTGACCGGATTGCGAAGATCTACATCAGCGGTGTCGATCAAGCGCACGTTACCCACAGCACCGGCCCGCATTACATCCAGCTCTTGGGATTTATTGAGCAGTTGGGTATAGATTTCAGTGCTGACTTTCAAATCTCGTGTAAGGCTTAGCAGTTCCTGCTGAGTTGACGGCAAGCCTTCAACTTGCTTGGCTAGGCGTTGTTGTTTGCTGCTCAGTTCGGCCAGCTGGCCCATCAGTGCACGGTAGGCCGGATGCTGTGGAGTAAACTTTCGGTCCATTTCGGCTTGCTGAAGCTTCAAGGTCGATATTGCAGTGTCCAAAGATACGATCTGATCGAGAATTGCTTTAGCTTCAAGGCTGATATCAATCGATTTGCTACGGATTTGGAATGCATTCAGCGCGTTTTCAGCTTTTTCCAGATCTTTACGTACTTGCGGCAATTGATCTTTCAAGAAGCCCAAGCTTTGAGCTGCTTCTGCGGATGTGCGTTCAATATTTTGTTGAACATACAGGCGAGCGATTTCATTCAGGATCTGGATTGCGGTAGCAGGTTCAGTGCTCTCAAGTGCCAGGCCGACCATGCCGGACTCTTTACCTCTTTCGGAGACATCCAGTACTTTCTGATAATTTAGTATAGTAGTCAGGCGTGGGCTACGGACCACGCTAAAATTTGTGCCTGGGTTGGCCTGCAGGGTTTCGACCTGCAGCTTTATGCCATTCTCATCGATGGCCTGACCGACCTTGCCATTGACCAGAATATTGTCATCGTCATCCAACAGGGTAAAACTACCTTGCTCGCCGCTGACCAGAGTCAATTCTTTGCCCAGCAATTCTTGAGGCAGCTCGAGCTCAGCAAGTTTCAGCTGTTCGCCTCCCCAAGCGAAGCTGTTCATTCCGAACACTGGGGTAGCTACGCTGTTTTCCGCATCGGGTTTAAAGCGACGAGCCATAAATTCGCCGATCAACGGGAAGTAGTTAGGCTCTACTTTTATATCCAGCTTCAGATTATCTACTGCAGCACCAATATTCCTGCGCGACTTGATCAGCTCGATTTCTGTAGCAGAAGGCGATTCCTTACCCAGCATGCTGCCGATATCGGAGAAGCCCAGCATGTCATTCTTCTTGGCTTCCACCTGAATCAACGCATTCGCCTGATAAACCGGTGTAGCCAGGAGGGCATAGGCAACGCCTGCCGCCATAAACACGCCCGTAACGCTGGCAATCAGCCATTTATGGTCGATCAGCGTACCCAACAACCCCATCAGGTCGATTTCGTCGTTGTCGTCATCTTGTTCATGGGGCTTTGTCACGGGTGCTTGCTGCATAAGTCGATTTCTTATCTTCACAGGTAATTCGAGGGATGACTCAGCGTTTGATCCGCTGGGCCCATGCATTTACGGCGGCGTCAAGCAGTGCGTACGCATGCACAAAGGCAGGCTTGCCCTGGCGGTACGGGTCGTTGATTTCGCGGTTGTCTTGCCATTTGCCCAGCAGGAATACTTTGCCCCGTGCCTCTGGAGCGAGGCTTAGGACACCATTAATATGATGTTGTTCCATGACCAAAATAAGATCAGCTTCATTTATCTTGGCGGCAGTCAGCTGGGTGGAGATGTGTTCGGGCACGGCGTGGCCATGTTCTTCTAGAACGGCCGCCGCGGTGGCTTCGATGGGCTTGCTTTTTACGGCGCTCAGGCCTGCGGAGCTCACGACGATGTCGGAGGGCGCAAGGGCGACCCGCAAGAGGTGTTCGGCGGTAGGGCTGCGGCAAATATTGCCAATGCAGACAATCAAGATTCGTTTAAACAAGGCAGCTTCCTTTGTGCCAAACATGCTCAGCCGGCGAGAGCACTTAACGAATCGTCACGACCATTACTCCCTGTCCAGGGAGTGGCTGTGCCTATCAATAAAGGCTGCCGGCATCAGTATGATGTGGCGATGGCCTGGGCAGGAGCACAGTTACTCCGGCTTTATTACAGATAAAGGGTCGGTACGAAGTTGAACGGGCAAAATATTAACTGCGAACCGATTGCAATATCAACCTTTAAATCCCCTGGCGATTTTATTTGAGCTATATAGGTGTTTTTCAATAGTTATTAATCGACAATAAATAACATTCCGGCCGTTCTCGACCAAAAATAACTCCGCCCAATGGCAGGTGTCTTGAGCATGGCCCTGTGCTACCGGGCGTTGCCCCGGACTTGGGGGCGGCCCTTGCCTGGGCCGTGTTCGGGCGGGAGGTTTTGCGCAGGCCGGGGTTTTTTGGCCTGAAAACGAGTGTTTTTGCAGCAGGTTTGCTGCGCTCCGGGTTCCTGGGGCGCCGCTGTGGGGCAATAGTGGCATTGTGATATAGCTGTGTAAATAGTGTTTTTTTAACTTGATGGGCACTGCTGGGTATATGGGCTTATGTGTGGAGTGTTAGTTATGTCTATAAGGTTAAATGTATTAAATAGTTGCTTAGTTAGTGATTTAAGTTAGTGCATGTTTGTCAGTGTGTGTTTCAGTGTTCTGACCACAATGGTGATTGCGGTCGTGATACGGTCTGTTTTGGTGCAGCTGTTCGTGGTTTGGTTTTTTGTGGGGTCTGAGTTTTCGGGGGGCTTTTCAGTGTTTTAACGGGTTTACCGAGTTCTGCAGTCGTTCAGGTAAATCCCGGGCTACGGATTTACGACCGCTTCGCGCTCGAACGCAGCCTTCGTTCCTCGGCAGCTGCTACAAGACCGTGGCTGGCATTTGGCCTTTAATCTCAGGCATTTCGTACGACGTTTCGCTTTCATTGTCGTGAATCATCCTAGAAAATCCTGCTGGCTTGCGCCTGCCCAATTCGGGGAATAGTCTCGGCCCATCGCTGCCTATCAGCGGTCGGGTTTAGTAGCCCGACTGGTAAACTTGGCGCAAAGTGCCATCGCTATGGTGGCCGTGCGTAGGGCACCTTCGTGTGCGCCGGTTTCCAAGTTTTCCGGTCTACTAACCTGCGTACGGCTGCCTCCCCATTCGTTTAGTAGCGATAACGGGCAGCTCCATAAATTTGGAGAACCCCATGAAAAAGATCACCCCCGATCCACCCGTGTTACCCCTTGATGCTGCTGACAGTCACAACCCGTTGCTGGACCGTGCCGCCACCGAGCGCGCGCTCAATTACTACCTGCAAGGCCATAAGCCGGTTCGCCCTTTGGCCACGGCGATGTTTGCCATCCCGCACAGTGTCAATTCAGAAGCGGCTTTGGCCCAGGCGTCAGACTTGTTGCGCTGTGCGGGTGCCTGCGCGAATGAGGCGGGGAATGGCTTGAGCGGGCCCGCGCGCGATTTGGTGTTGTCGACTATGCACTTGGTGGAGCTGGCCAAAGGTTATGTCGACAAGTCGCTGGATACGCTGGTAACGCACTGAAGCAGCACGCGCCTGATTGGCGACAGGCGCGTTATTTAGGCTTTACGGTCGCTTCGCAACCGATCGCAGCCTCGTTCCTTCGCCAGTGACTAATCAGGTGGCGGGGGGGCGCCTGTCGCCTATGCGCAAAAGCACAACACTTCATGCGTAAAAGCCGGATAATGGGCGCCATTATTTGTCTGGTAATTCTGGTAATCCCGCATGGAAATCAAGGTCAACTTTCTCGACAACCTCCGACTTGAAGCCAAGTTCGATGACTTCACTGTGGTTGCCGATCAGCCCATCCGCTACAAGGGCGATGGTTCGGCTCCTGGTCCGTTCGATTACTTTCTGGCTTCGTCGGCGCTGTGTGCGGCTTACTTTGTGAAGTTGTACTGCTCGACACGCAATATTCCCACCGAGAATATTCGCCTGTCGCAGAACAATATTGTCGACCCCGAAAACCGCTATAACCAGATTTTCAAGATTCAGGTCGAACTGCCGGCCGATATCTCTGAAAAGGACCGCCAGGGCATTCTGCGTTCCATCGACCGCTGTACCGTAAAGAAGGTGGTGCAGGCCGGCCCCGAGTTTGTGATTGAAGAGGTGGAGAACCTCGACGCCGATGCCCAGGCCCTGCTGATGCCTGCGTCCACCAGCGAGGGCGGTACGTTTATCGCCGGCAAGGACCTGCCCCTGGAGCAGACCATCGCCACTATGTCCGCCATTTTGGCGGGCCTGGGGATGAAGATAGAAATCGCTTCGTGGCGCAATATCGTGCCCAATGTGTGGTCGCTGCATATCCGCGATGCGCAGTCGCCAATGTGTTTTACCAACGGTAAGGGCGCCACCAAGGAGGGCGCGCTGGCGTCGGCCCTGGGCGAGTTTATCGAGCGCCTCAATTGCAACTTCTTCTATAACGATCAGTTCTGGGGCGAGGAAATCGCCAATGCCGAGTTTGTCCATTACCCCGAAGAGCGCTGGTTCAAGCCGGGGCCCAAGGATGAGCTGCCGGGGGAGATTCTCGACCCGTACTGCCTGAAGGTTTATAACCGTGAAGGTGAGTTGCGCGGCTCCCATCTGATCGATACCAACTCGGGCAATGAAGCGCGCGGTATCTGCTCGCTGCCGTTTGTGCGCCAGTCCGATGGCGAGGTGGTGTATTTCCCGTCCAATCTGATCGAGAACCTGTTTCTGAGCAATGGCATGAGTGCCGGTAACTCCCTGGCCGAAGCCCAGGTGCAGTGCCTGTCGGAGATTTTCGAGCGGGCGGTCAAGCGCGAAATTATTGAAGGTGAGTTCGCCCTGCCGGATGTGCCGCAGGCCGTGCTGGCCAAGTACCCGTCGATTCTGGCCGGGATCCAGGCGCTGGAAGAGCAGGGCTTCCCGGTGCTGGTCAAGGATGCGTCGCTGGGCGGTGAGTTTCCGGTGATGTGCGTGACCTTGATGAACCCGCGTACCGGCGGGGTGTTCGCTTCGTTCGGGGCCCACCCAAGCCTGGAAGTGGCGCTGGAACGCAGCCTGACCGAGTTGCTGCAGGGGCGCAGTTTTGAAGGGCTTAACGATCTGCCGCAGCCGACCTTCGAAGGTCAGGCGGTGACCGAGCCGAACAATTTCGTTGAGCACTTTATCGATTCCAGCGGTGTGGTGTCGTGGCGCTTCTTCAGTTCCAAATCCGATTATGAGTTTGTCGAGTGGGATTTCACCCACCAGGGTGAAGACTCGAATGCCGAGGAGGCCGCGACTCTGTTCGCGATTCTCGAGGGCATGGGCAAGCAGGTGTATATGGCGGTGTACGAGCATCTCGGGGCCAAGGCCTGCCGCATCCTGGTGCCGGATTATTCGGAAATCTACCCGGCTGATGATCTGATCTGGGACAACACCAACAAGGCGCTGTTTTTCCGCACCGATATCCTTAACCTGCATCGCCTCGATGAAGAAGAGTTGCAGGGGCTGGTTGAGCGGCTGGTGGAAAGCGAGCTGGATGATTACACCGATATCACCACGTTGATCGGCATCGAGTTTGATGACAATACCGCCTGGGGCCAGTTGACCATCCTGGAGTTGAAGCTGCTGATCTGGCTCGCCCTGGAGCAGTATGAAGAGGCGAAAGAGGCGGTGGAGATGTTCCTGCAGTACAACGACAATACGGTGGAGCGCGGTTTGTTCTACCAGGCGGTGAATGCGGTGCTGGAGATGAAGCTGGATGAAGACCTGGCGCTTGAAGACTACGAAGCCAATTTTCGGCGCATGTTTGGCAATGAACGCATGGACGCCGCCATCGGCTCGGTGGACGGTAGCGTGCGTTTCCATGGTTTGACCCCCACCAGCATCAAGCTGGAAGGGCTGGACAAGCATCTGCGCCTGATTGACAGCTACAAGAAGCTGCATGCTGCACGGGCCAAGGCAGCGGGCCTGGCGGGCTAACCCGCAGCGTCGACAAAAAAGCACCTGAGGGTGCTTTTTTTGTTTTTGCCGTTCATGGTGAAGTGCCGGTATCGGTGCTTTACTGGATCTTTAAACGGGCACGAGCCGCTGGCCAGGGAGGCTGGCAGATCAGGCACCTAACAGCCTCTTATTTGAGCGCGCTCCATGTCCAATACAGCTGCCACTCTCTTGATCGTGGATGACGATGTTCATGTTCGCGAGTTGCTCGAAGCCTTGCTGCAAGAGCAGGGTTACCACACGCTGACGGCCAGTTCGGGGGAGCAGGCCTTGAGTATGGTTGCGCTACAACAGCCGGACTTGATTTTGCTCGATGCGATGATGCCGGGCACTGACGGTTATGCGGTCGCTCGCCAGCTCAAGGCCAATTCTTCGACGGCCAATATTCCGATCATTATGTTGTCGGGGCTGGGCGAGCAGAGTGCGCGCCTGCTGGGGCTGGAAGCGGGCGCAGAAGACTTTCTGTGCAAGCCTGTGAGCGGTGACGAGTTGTGGTTGCGGGTGCGCAATCTGTTGCGGCTTAAGGCCTTTGGCGACTATCAGGCGGTGCATACCCTGATGCTTGAGCAGCAATTGGAAAAACGCACCAGCGATCTGGAGCGTTTTCGCACGGCGATGGGCACTGATGAGCGGCTGCTGAAAATGGCCAATTATGACCCGCTGACCGGCTTGCCCAATCGCGACCTGTTTTACACCACCTTGCAGATGGGCCTTACCCAGGCGGTGCTGCGGGGCTGGCAGCTGGCGGTGGTGACGGTGGGCCTCAATGATTTCAAGAATATCAATCTGACCTGGGGCCATTTAATGGGGGACAAGGTGTTGGCCGAGTTCAGCCAGCGCCTGTCCAACTGTTTGAATGTGAGTGACACCCTGGGGCGCATGGACGGTGACGAGCTGGCCTTGATCCTGATGATCCGCAAGGGGCAGCCCGGCCCGCGGCAGATGGTTGATCGGATCCGCGAGGTGTTGCGCGAGCCTTTCAGGTTGCATGGCCACGATACGCCGATGACGGCCAGTTACGGGATTGCTCTGTATCCGGACGACGGTGCCGAGGCGCACCGCCTGATCAAGCACGCCAATACGGCCATGGGCCTGGCCAAACAGGCGGGTAAAGACACTTACCGTTTTTACACGGCACAAATGAATGTCGAGGTGCTGGCCCGGCAAGAGCTGGAAACCGCGCTGCGCGATGCGGTGCGCAAGCAGGCGTTCGAGGTGTATTACCAGCCCAAGATCAGCCTCAAGGATGGCAGGATTTGTGGTGTCGAGGCGCTGTTGCGCTGGCACCGGCCGGGGGTTGCCACGGTCTCGCCTGGGGTTTTTGTGCCGCTGCTGGAAAGCCTCGGGCTGATTTCCCGGGTGGGTCAGTGGGTGATTGACCGGGTATGCAGCCAGATTGCCCAATGGCAAAGCGCAGGCCTTGGTGGGGTGGAAGTGGCGGTGAATGTGTCGGCGCAACAGATTTGTGAAGGCGATCTGGTGAGTGATATCGAGCGCTCGCTCAAGGCCCATCAGCTGGATCCGCACTTGCTCGAAGTGGAGCTCACCGAGGGCTCGCTGATGGAGAACACGCCCCATACCGTGGCCAGCCTGCTGACGCTGCGCGATATCGGGGTGAAAATTTCTATTGATGACTTTGGCACGGGGTATTCGAGCCTGGCTTACCTGAGCCGTTTTCCCATCGACAAGCTGAAGATTGATATTGCGTTTATCCGTGAAGTTACCTTCAGCCCTCAGGATGCGGCCATCGCGCGGACGATTATCGAGTTGGCGCACAGCCTCAACTTGCAGGTGATTGCCGAAGGCGTAGAGACCCGTGAGCAGCTGGAGTTTTTGACTGAAAACGGTTGCGATCAGGTACAGGGTTATCTGTTTTGCCGACCTTTGCCCGCGGTGGAGCTGGAGGCCTTGTTGCGCGAACCGCGCAGTTTTATCTGACCGCAGCAGCAGCCTCGTTCCTTCGGCAGTTGCTACGCAGACGGATTGCCAGCAGGCTCAGGTAGCCGTGATCACTTACTCTGTTGTAGATCAAGCCCTATTGTGGGAGCGAGCCTGCTCGCGAACGACCTTCGCGAGCCTGCTCGCTCCCACAGTTGCAGTTTTTTCCTGCAACTGCCGAAGGAACGAGGTTGCTGCTACGCAGACGAATTGCCAGCAGGCTCAGGTAGCCGTGCAATCACTTACTCTGTTGTAGATCAAGCCCTATTGTGGGAGCGAGCCTGCTCGCGAACGACCTTCGCGAGCAGGCTCGCTCCCACAGTTGCAGTTTTTTCCTGCAGCTGCCGAAGGAACGAGGTTGCTGCTACGCAGACGGATTGCCAGCAGGCTCAGGTAGCCGTGCAATCACTTACTCTGTTGTAGATCAAGCCCTATTGTGGGAGCGAGCCTGCTCGCGAACGACCTTCGCGAGCAGGCTCGCTCCCACAGTTGCAGTTTTTCCTGCAGCTGCCGAAGGAACGAGGTTGCTGCTACGCAGACGAATTGCCAGCAGGCTCAGGTAGCCGTGCAATCACTTGTCACGGTTATGGGTTGCACCGCTGATTTAACCTATCATTACGCCTTTCCAACAGGTGATTGATTAATGAGCGACTCAAACCAGACCTTGCGCACAGCCCTTGAAACCAGCGATATGCTGGTGATTGACGGGCTGCATGCCTGGGATTTCTCTCTGGACGATGTGCAATTGCTCATCAAGTGCATGGACGGGCGTGCTGAAAAACGCTGGCACTTCACCGCGGCGCAGATTGACGCGGCCGTATTTGACCAGGGTCTGCAAAGCTGGACCCTTATTGGCGATTCGGGTGAGCATCGCCTGGTTTGCCTGAGCGCTTTGAGCGCCAACAACGACGACGATGAAGCCGAGGCCGAAAATGAAGTTTAAAACCCTGCCGATGCTGATGGCGCTGAGTGTGGGCGCGATGTCGGCCCAGGCCGAGTCCCGCGATGACGTCGAGCTGTTGGTGGGTTCCTACACCCAGGGCAAAAGCCAGGGCATCTACCGTCTGCAGTTTGACAGTGCCAAGGGGCGTATCACTCCTGAGCCGCTGCAAGTGTTCAAGGCCGCCAACCCGTCGTGGCTGACTCTGTCCAAGGACCAGACCCGGCTGTTTGTGGTCAATGAAAACGGCCAGGGCCAGGCCGATGTGGTGGGGCGCGCCAGTAGCGTGGCCATCGACCCGAAAACCAACGCGCTGACCCTGATCAATCAGGTCAAGACCCTGGGCGAAGAACCGACCCACTCCAGCCTGAGCGCAGACGAACGTTACCTGTTTGTCGCCAACTACGGCGTACACGCCGACCCTGGCGGCAGCCTGGCGGTAGTGCCGATCAATGCCGAAGGCCAGTTGCAGCCTGTGACGCAGATGAGCAGCCACCCGGCCAGCCGGGTCAACCCCGAGCGGCAGCTGTCGGCGCATGTGCATTCGGTGGTGTCCTCGCCCGATGGCCAGTTTGTCTTCGCCAGTGATCTGGGCGCGGACAAGGTGTTTGTCTACCGCTACGATCCGGCCGCCAATCCGGAACACCCGCTGGTGGCTGCCGAACCCGCATTTATTGAGTTGCCGGCAGGCAGCGGGCCGCGTCATCTGTTGTTTTCCAAGGACGGCAAGCATGCGTACCTGACCACTGAAATGAGTGCCCAGGTGTTTGTGTTCGACTATGCCAATGGCCAGCTCAAGCAGCGTCAGGCGGTGGAGCTGGCGCACGGTTTGCCTGCGCAAAACCGCGCCGCCGGTGCCGTGCATGCTTCCTCGGACGGCAAGTTCCTGTATGTCAGCAACCGTGGCAAGGCCAATGAAATCCTGGTGTTTGCGATTGATGCGGGCACTGGCGAACTGACTGAAATCCAGCGCCGTTCGGTGGACGGTGATCACCCGCGTGAGTTTGCCCTGAGCCCCAATGGCAAGTTTTTGCTGATTGCCAACCAGATGAGCAATGCCATCGTGGTGCTTGAGCGTGATCCTGCCAGCGGCAAGCTGGGCAAGACCGTGCAGTCCCTGGCAATGGATGCACCGTCTGATGTGAAGTTTATCAACCGCCCGTAATCAAGGGCGTGCAGCTACGCAGAAATACCTGCAGCAAAGCGCCCATTTTTATGCGGCTCTGGATCATAAAACCCGCTCTTGAGAGCACGCTATCCGTAGCAGCTGCCGAAGGAACGAGGCTGCTACGGAATCCTTGTGCGCCGTTTACAGCTTCACCGTCTCCAGCAACCCGGCCGGGCCGACCATGGCGTAGTTGTAGCCAGGGCCGGACCAGTACTGGGCCTGCAATTCGCCATCCTGACGGTTACCCCGTGGCAGCAGGCTGTTGTGCGGGCCCGGCGGGCGGATATAGAAGCTGATCTGGCGTCCTTGCTGATCCTGGTACAACACCATCGCTGCGCCGCCCTGGTCGGTGGTCAGCAGGCGACTGCTGACCGGTCTGAAGCCTGCGCCCGTCAAATCCGGCAAGCGTTCGGCACGGCTGAAGTAACGGTCAACCCAGCCTTGCATCTCGTTGCCTGGGGTGACTTTGTAGTCAGCGGGCAAAAAGCCCTGTTGGGCAAACATGCGATGGGCTGCCAGTGCGTCGCTCATGGGCAGGTTGTCGGGCTGGCTGATTTTTCGTGCCTGCCAGCCACCCAGCCCGCCCACACTCACGGCAATCAGCAGCACCGCCGCACTGGCCCACTGGCGCCGTGAATGCCGGCGCTGGCGCTGGCGTATGGCCGTCGGGTCGAGTGCCGGGTTGGCCGCTTGCAGCAAGTCTGGATGCAGCGCAGAACGCAGGTTTTGTGCATCGCGCTGCCAGGCCCCGAGCTGCGCGGCGATGTGCGGGTTGGCTTGCAGATAAAGCTCAACGTGATGGCGTTCGGCATCGCTGAGCGTGTGATCGAGGTAAGCGTGCAGATCGTGTTCACTGGGCGGGAGGGTGGTCATTTGAGTCTCCGCAGGGCAGGGCGGATGATTTCGCCCTCGCTGAGTTGGCGCAGGGCGTTGCGCGCTCTTGAAAGGCGCGACATAACGGTACCGATGGGGACGTCGAGGATCTCGGCGACTTGCTTGTAGCTCAAGCCCTCAACCGACACCCAGAGCAGCAGGGCGCGTTGCTCGGTGCTCAGTTGTTCGAACGCGTCGAGGGTTGATTGCGCAAGCACCGTGCGTTCGGTTGAGGGTTGGGTGTCATCGCGGCCGGTAAAGAATTCCAGCATGCGCGCATAACGCCGGGACCGCCGGTGGTTGTCGACAAACTGGCGATAGAGGATGGTAAACAGCCAGGCGCGCAAGTCACCTTCGGGGCGTTTTTCGGCAACGCTGCCAAGGGCCCGCTCCAGGCAGGTTTGCACCAGGTCGTCGGCATTGCTGGCATGACGGGTCAGCGACAGGGCGAAGCGCCGCAGACGCGGGATCAGTTCACGCAGTTGCTCATCAAGTGAGGTCATGGTCTGGCCAATTGACTGGGTGGGTGCAGGCAAGACGTTCAGGATCAGGCCTTATTCCCTGTGTTGTCGAAATAAATTAATCGTACACCGGGGGGAATAAGCCTGTGCGGCCTGCGTCCTATAGGCTATCTACCTGACGGTCCTGTGGCCCGGAGTTTTTTATGCTTGATCAATTGCCGCCTGTGCGGCCCGTCACACCGCCGTTAAGCCCTGCCAGTGTGGTGTTGCGCCTGGCCGGTATCGGTGCCGTGGTGGCGGTTATCCTCGGTGGTTTTTATTATGTCAACGGTACGCTCGACCCACAGCGTTTGAGCCCCGATAAGTTGGTCAATGCCCTGGAGCACAATAACGGCGTGCATCCGGGTTACCGGCGCAATCATGCCAAGGGCGTGTGCGTGGCGGGTTATTTTCAGGGCAGCGGTGCTGCGCAGGGGTTGTCTTCGGCGCAGGTGTTCGGTACTGGGCGTACGCCGGTGGTCGGGCGTTTTGCCTTGCCCAGTGGCAACCCCTATGGCCCCGACAGCAGTGTGCCGATCCGTAGTTTTGCCCTGCGTTTTACCCAGGCCAATGGTCAGCAATGGCGCACAGGGATGAACAGTATGCCGGTGTTCCCGGTGGGCACACCCGAAGCGTTCTATCAGATGCTGCAAGCCGGTGCGCCGGACCCGGCCACGGGTAAGCCCGCGCCCGGTGCCATGCCGGCGTTTTTTGCGGCGCACCCGGAAACGGCGGCGTTTTTACAGTGGGTCAAAACCGCGAAACCTTCGGCCAGCTATGCCACTGAGCGCTACAACGGCATTAATGCGTTTTATCTGGTCAACGCTGCCGGGCAGCGGCAGGCGGTGCGCTGGGGGGTGGTGCCGTTGGGGCAGGATGCGCCGGGTGCTGCGGCGCCCGACGATGCCGATTATCTGCAGCAGGATCTGGATAAGCGCCTGGCGGCAGGGCCTTTGAAATGGCAGTTGAACCTGATATTGGCCGAGGCGGCTGATCCGACTAATGATGCCAGCAAGGCCTGGCCTGAGGCGCGCCAGGTGGTCAATGCAGGCACCCTGGTATTGGTCAGCGCCCAGGCGCAGAACGACGGCGAATGCCGCGATATCAACTATGACCCGCTGATTTTGCCCAGTGGCATAGAGGGTTCGGATGACCCCTTGCTGGCGGCGCGTTCGGCGGCCTATGCCAGTTCCTATGTACGACGCACCAGTGAAGTTGATCAGCTACCCAAGGAGGCACGACCATGAGCGCACCCACTTCACATTTCGCCCCGGTGGGGCGTTTGCTGCACTGGCTAATGGCGCTGATGATTATTGCCATGCTGTTTATCGGTGCGGGCCTGGCGGCGTCGGTGTCGCAGCGGCATGAATGGCTGCTCGATCTGCACAAGCCCTTGGGGATCGCCATTTTGTTGCTGGTGGTGGTGCGCTTGTTTGTGCGTTTTGCTACCCGCCAGCCGCCATTGCCTGCGGACTTGCCTGTAGTGCAGGTGTTGGCGGCCAAGATGTCTCATGTGTTGCTGTATGCCTTGATGCTGGTGTTGCCGCTGGTGGGCTGGGGGATGATTTCGGCGGCGGGGGATCCGGTGATGCTGGGCAGTGCATTGCAGTTGCCGGGGCTGTTGCCAGCCAACCCTGCGCTGTTTGCGTTATTGCGCAAGACGCATACCTACTTGGCTTACTTGCTGTTTTTTACCGTGCTGGCGCATCTGGCGGCGGCGCTGTTTCATGGCTGGGTGAGGCGCGACGGGGTCCTGGCCAGCATGGTGCGCGGCGATGATAGTAGTCGCTGAGTAGCGCAGCGACTACAAGTGGCCAGGGAGGCTCTTGGCCATCACCGAGATAAACAACTCTGAAGCCAGAAACCGCTCCAGCCAGGCATTCAACTGCGGCAACGGCGCTTGCGCGAACCACTCCCGGTCCACATGGGCAAACTGCCGCACAAAGGGCGCCAGGGCCACATCGGCCAGGCTTAACGCCGGGCCGCTGAGGTAGGGGTGGTGTTCCAGCCGCTGTTCCAGACCTTGCAAAAACGCGACACCCTGGGCCCGGTAATGCTCCATCGAATGCTCCGGATAGCGAATGGCGTACTTGTAGCGGTCCAGCAGTACTTTGAAGGTTTTGTCGTTGTCTTCGATCAAACCCGCGCTGTGCGCTTGCAGCCAATCATCAGGATCATGTTGGCCCAGCGCCCAGTGCATGATTTCCAGGCTTTGTTCGATCACCCGGCCATCCGCACAGACCAGCACGGGCACCGTGCCTTTGGGCGAGGCCGCGAGCATTGCCGGCGGCTTGGCCTTGAGGCTGATCTCGACGATCGATAAGGGCACGCCGCTGTAACGCAAGGCCATGCGCGCACGCATGGCATAGGGGCAGCGGCGGAAGGAATAGAGTACGTGTTGCTTCATTTCACCTCCACGGTGCTCAAGCCGTTGCCCTGGCGCTGCACCTGGATTTGCACCGGGATGCGTTCATGCATTTCCTGTACATGGGAAATCACCCCCACTTTGCGCCCTTGGGCCTGCAAGCCGTCCAGTGCGTCCATGGCCAGTTGCAGTGACTCGGGGTCGAGGCTGCCAAAGCCTTCGTCGATAAACAGCGATTCGATTTTCAGGGTGCTGGAGGCCATCGAGGCCAGCCCCAGGGCCAGGGCCAGCGACACCAGGAAGGTTTCTCCCCCCGACAGTGAATGCACTGAGCGCAGTTCATCGCCCATCTCGGTGTCCATCACCAGCAGGCCAAGCATGCTGCCGCCACGTTTGAGGCGGTAACGGCGTACCAACTGACGCAGTTGCGCGTTGGCGTGATGCACCAGCAGGTCGAGGTTGTAGGCCTGGGCGATTTTGCGGAATTTATCGCCGCTGCTCGAGCCGATCAGTTCACTGAGGCGCGCCCAGCGTTGCCATTCGCTGTCGGCTTGGGCGATACGCTGCCCCAGCGCCTGATTGACGTCCTGGCGCCTCTGGTCTTCAGCCTGTTGCGCGCGCAGTTCGGCGATCTGCTGTTCGCTGGCGGTGATCAGTGCAGTGAGTTCGGCCAGTGCCTGGTTGAGTGCGTCGGCGTCCAGGTTGCCATTGGCTTGCGCTTGGTGTTGGGCCAGGCGCTGTTCGCGCTCGTGCAGCAGTACGCGGGCTTGCTCGACGGCTTTTTCGCCGTTTTGCAGTTGCTGGCGCAGTTCGCGCACCTGTGTGTCGTCGTAACTGAGTAACTGTTGCAGTTGGTTGTCATCAAGTTCGCTGTGTTGCGCGCGCCACTCTGAGAGTCGGGCGCTGAGGTTGGCGTGTTCCTGCTGCAAGGCATGCAGGCGCTCCTGAGCGGATTTGAGCTCGGCGGTCAGTTGCAGCAACTGGTTGGCGGTGACCTGCAAGGTCTGCCCGGCCTGGGTCTGGACGGTGCGGGCCTGTTCGACTGCCTGCTCCAGGGCCTGCTGCCAGTGTTCGGCACTGCTGTAATCACCCAGCAACGCCTTGAGGCTGTGCTGGCTTGCCTGTTGCTGGGCCTTTAGTTCGCTGACGCTGCGCTGCAGGGCATCCAGTTCCTTGCTGCGATTGGCTTGCTGGTACTGTTCACGCTCGATGCTGTTAACCCGCTGCGCCTGCTCCGCCTGCTCGTCGCGCTGCTGATCGAGTTGGGCCACTCGCTCAGCCACTTGCTGGTCGAGGCTTATAAAACAGGCGGATGCGTTGTCGCGCAGGGCATTGAGGGTGGCCGGTGCCAGCAGGCTGGTAAATTCGCGCAGTTCGTCCTCAAGGCGCTGGCTGTCGGCATTGAGGTGTAATTGCTGCTCTGCCAGTTGCTGGCCAGCGAGCTGGCTGGTCTCGCTGCAGCGCTGCACTTGTTGCTGCAGGTGGGCCGCTTCCTTTTGCAGGGCAAGCAGGACGTTCTGGCGTTGCTCGTCCTGGCTGATGCTGTGCTGCAACTGGTTCAGGCGCAGGGTCAGCCATTGTGCGCGCTTGGCCGGGTCCTGGGCCAGCCACTGTTGATACAGCGGATGCGCTTCAAAACTCGGCGCGAGGGCCTGTTGTTCTTCAGTAATGTGTTGATGTTGCACACGCAGTTCCTGGATCTGCGCTTTCATTGCGCTGAATTTGTCGCGCAACTGATCCAGTGTTTCTTTGAGCTCGTCTACGGCTTGACGGGCGTTGCTTTCTTCCCGTTCATCGTGGCGGGACAAGCTTTGCAACAAGGCTTCGGGCTGGTGGTACGGGTGTTCGTGGCTGCCGCACACCGGGCAGGGCTGATCGTCCTGCAATTGCTCGCGAAGCTCTTCAACGCTGGCGCTACGGGCCAGGCGCTGGCGCTCCAGGAGCTGGCGGGTGATTTGCAGGGCCTGCTCAGCGGCCTCGTACTGACTTTTGGTCTGGTTGCCTTGCTCGACCAATGTTTCGCGCTCGGCGTGCAGTGCCTGCAGTTTGGTTTGTAAGGCCAGCAGGCGGCTGTCGAGGGTCTGTCGGGTGCTGCACAGGCGTTGCAGCTCTTCAAAGGCGCGCTGCTGTTGGCGGTTGTCCTGGAGCAGGCTGCCCAAGGTCTGGATTTGCTCGTTGACCGCATGGGGCTCGGCGCCCGCTTCCTGGAACAGGATTTCCAGGCTGTTACGCAGCTCGGTCAGTTGTTGTGTGGCCTGTTGGGCGCGCTCTTCAAGGCCGGGCAGTTCCTTGCGCCCGGTAGTGAGGTTATTGCTCAGCCGCACCAAGTGTTGCAGCCGGGGGCGATAGGCGTCCCAGGCGTTGGCCAGTGGCGCCAGTTCGCTGCTGTGTTCGAGTTGTGTGGCTATGTGCGCCAGGCGTTCGGTGCCTTGCTGCTGACGCTCAAGCAGGGCATTGAGTGTCTGCTGCCCTGTGCCGCAGGCCTGCTCAGCCTGCTGCTGGAGGGCTTGTTGGGCGGTCAGGGCCTGGGTCAGGCGATCGCAGTTGGCTTGTTCCAGAAGGGCTTGCTGGACCTGCGGTGCGGCCTCCCGTTGCTGCGTCTGTGCCAGGGTTGCCGCCAGCGTGGCGCTTTGCACCTGTGCTTGCAGCTGGACCTGGCGCTGGCTCAGTTCGGTCTGTTGCTGCAACTGGACGCCGATTTGCTCGGCCAGCGGGTTCAGTTGCCCATTGAGCTCGGCAAGGCGGGCAAATTGATGACGTTGCGGTGCCAGTTGCTCAAGCAGATGCAGGGTCTTGCGCTGTCCGGCCTGGCTGTCGAACAGGGTGTGTGCCTGTTGCAGTTGCTCGGCCGCGCTCTGGCGCTGGGCTTGTAGTTCGCTCAGGGTGTTGAGCCAGGTGTGTTGCAGCTCTAGCTGTTTGAGCTGGCCCTGCCGGTTTTTCAGCTGTTGCTGCGCTTCGTTGAAGTGACGGTCCAGTTCGGCACGGGCTTCGGGTTCCAGAGGGGTAATGCCCACAGCCTGGTCTTTGAGTTGCTTGAGCGCTTCCCTGGCCTCTTTGGCCTTGTCGAAGGCACGTTTGCCCAGGCGCGTGTAAAGCGCGGTGTCGGTGAGCTTTTCCAGCAGTTCGCTGCGCTCGTTGTCATCGGCCTTGAGGAAGGCGCTGAATTCGCTTTGGGCCAGCATCACCGCACGGGTGAACTGTTCGAAGTTCAGGCCCAGGCGTGCTTCGAGCTGGACTTTGTAATCGCCTTTCTGGCTGGCCAGCAGTTGGTCGCTGTCCAGGTCACGCAGGCTCTGGCGGCTGGCCTGCAGTTTGCCGGTGGCTTTCTCGCGGGCGCGGTTGGCCTCCCAGCG